>CAJXZM010000033.1 GCA_913063125.1 uncultured Gammaproteobacteria bacterium
GATTATGTGGCAGAAGCCATGGTTCATATTGCTCACCAGCCAGAGCTTGATGGGCAATGTTTCCATTTAACCGACCCCGCTCATTACCGGCTTGGAGAGTTATTTAATCTTATTGCGTCGCAATCCAACAAGCTACCTGGGTTTTCTTGGGAAGTGCCCAACAGTATCCTCAATTTATTACCCAAAAATGCCATCCCAGCCCTAGCCACCCAATCATGGGTTAAGAGTTTTTTAGAGCGCCTTGAGATTGCGCCGGGTGCTTTGAGTTACGTGACCTATCCCACTACCTACGGCTGCTCTAACACCCAAATTGCATTAGCGAACAGCACCATAAAACCACCAGTGCTAGCGGATTACATGCCCGTGTTATGGCGCTATTGGAGAGAGTACTTGTCGCCACAAACAAAAAAAGCTGCTAACAGAAAATCTGCCGCTGAGTTATCAAAAGAAAAGGTGTTGCTACGTCGTCCAGAAATTATGCCATATTTTAAGCGTGCAAAGGATCATTGGACCTGGAATACAAAAAGCATTTTTCAATCCAGAAGCGCGCTAGAAGAACGCGTCAACAATAAGGTTATTTTGCTTACCGGTGCCAGCTCTGGTATTGGTGCCGAAGTGGCTCAACGATTGGCGTTCGCGGGTGCAACGGTACTGTTGGTGGCTCGCTCAAAAGATAAGTTAGAAGAGCTTGCTGAAGATATTCGAGATCAAGGAGGCAACGCGTTTGCGTACCCGACAAACCTCGCCGATGGAGATGACTGCGACCGTGTTTGTCAGTTAGTTACTGAAGAACATGGAGGGGTGGATATTTTGATTAACAATGCTGGGCGATCGATTCGTCGATCTGTGAAATTCAGTTTCGATCGTTTTCATGATTATGAACGCACGATGCAAATCAACTATTTTGGTTCTATTCGAATGGCGATGAATTTGTTGCCAGGCATGCTGGAGAGAGACGACGGCCATATCGTGAATGTGTCAACGGTTGGTGTACAAGCGAATCCAGCCCGTTTTTCAGCATACTTGGGATCGAAGTGGGCGTTAGAGGGGTGGAGCTGGGCCACAGCGAATGAACTTGCCCATACGGGCGTGACGATTTCAACGATCAACTACCCGTTAGTGCGTACACCGATGATAGCGCCTACTAAAATCTATGATTACGTCCCGGTAATGTCGCCAGAAAAAGCGGTGGACTGGATGTTGGATATGATTATTACCCGGAACAAGCGAAAAATCGGATCACTAGGGGTAGCGGCACTTGGTATGTATTACTTGTTCCCAAAAATTTCAGAGACCGTTGTGAATGCAAGTTATCAAATGGTTTACGAGGCACCACCAAAGTCTGAACTAGAAAAACGTGAGCGTCAAAAGACAAAAATCCGACAAGAAGGAAACGTAAAGCCGATATTTAAGAATGTATCTTAAACGCTAGTACCTTAAAAAATGCAGCTATACGAACCTTGACGAATCTATTGAGTGAATACATGACGATCTTTAAGAGCAGCAAACTCCAAGCCATTGGAAGTAAAATGGCGGCCGCAGAGGACTATTCGGATTGGATATCTCTAGCAAAAGAGCATGACAGTGCATCGGGAAAAGATAAATGGAAGTCAGCCGAAAACAGCTCGCTATATGACAGTGCGGAAATTCGTATTCGACATGATAACCTGTGCCGCTTGCTGGAAGATAAAAATCATCATGGCTTGCTGTTTGCGTTAAATGAGGGAATCCACGGTAATGTGGGCGGGATGGGAAGCCCGCGTCTCTATAGTCAGGCTCAATTCGGCACCAAGCTGCTTGTGGATGATTACGTCAGTAAAATTGTCGAATCATTACATTTTGTTGCCAAGGCAAACGACGCACAAATCCCGTTTGATGAGAAACTCGACTTCTTTCGTCGAGCAAGTCACTGCTTTGGCCGCTCAGCGTTAATGCTGAGTGGCGGTGCGGGCCTGATATATTTTCATCACGGCGTTGTACAAACACTTATTGATGAAAACCTGCTACCCAATGTCATTTCTGGTGCCAGTGCCGGTTCTTGGATTGGCGCGCAACTGGGTACCAAAACAGACGAGGAATTGCGACAAGGACACTTTTACAATTACCAATATGATCTGCCACGAGGGCCGAACCCACTGTCCGTGCTAATGGGGCTTCACGAACAACACTCACCCATGTCTATTAAGGAGCAAGCGCTTGATGGCTTTTGTTCAGATATGACGTTTCAAGAAGCTTACGAACATACTGGGCGCTACATAAGTATTTCTATCGCGCCATCAGAAAAACATCAAACGTCGCGCTTAATGAACGCTATTACATCTCCCAATGTTTACATCCGATCCGCCATTGACGCATCAAGTAGCCTTCCAGGTGTGGTGCCACCAGTAACGCTCTATGCCAAAGGCATAGACGGAAAACCCAAACCTTATTTACCGTCTCGAAAATGGTGCGATGGATCCTTTTCAGAAGATTTGCCAGCCAAACGCTTAGCGCGTTTATTTGGTGTAAATCATTATATTGTTAGTTTAATTAATCCAATGGCATTACCTTTTGTTGCTGACCCTAAATTTAAAAACATTAAGGGTCTACGTAGAAACGTAAGTAACATTCTAATGGATATACTTAAAGACGGTTTAATCTCCACTGAAAAGTTGATGTCAAAATATGGCGGTTCATATATCAGTCCGGCCATTTTGTTATCCCATGCGGTGCTTGACCAGAAATATACCGGCGATATCAACATTATATTGGAGAAGAAAGACTTCTACTGGCGCAATGCGCTATTTGAATATAGTGAAGATCAAGAAATTGAAAACCTCATCATGGCGGGAAGGCGCAGTACCTGGCCTAAAGTCCCGATGATACGAAATGCCTCGGTGATCGCACGCGCCTTGGGTCAAATACTGGAGAACCTGGATTTGGATGAGCTGTCCAATACACATACATTTCATAAGCAACACATAACACCTTGCGCGTAACTTCTAATGGTGAAGCCATTCCCCCCCCCGATTTTTTTCAAACTGAGAGGTGTTGAAGATTATCCTATTTAGACAGTTGGTTCATTGGCTGCATTCAGTTATTGCTTGTCATTAAATATGATAAATCAAATGAGGTATATGACTATGAATATTTTGTCCCTAATTGGGGTTCCGGCAAAACCCCACGGTAAACCCATCGCTAATTTAAGTTAAATGGTGAAGAGCTCTAATACCCTAAGTGAAAAATATGGAGGGTGCTTTGACTAAGCCTAGAGAATGCCTTGAGCTTCACTGCACCTTGGTACCGAGTTTCACGAAATGTAGATTTGATGGGGCTTTGTAAAATATACATAAAACGAAATACAGATAAAAATTATATTGGTCGAGTATTGATGAAACAAAAAAACAGAAATATATTTTCAAATATCCAAATTTAAATACATTGAAAAAATACGTCTTGATAACTAAGATAGACGGCGTTTAATTTCATGATGAATTAGTGTGTCTCTATAAAATAATTTAAAGAAGGACGTTTCGTCATGAAGATATTGTATTCGAAATGTTGGGGATATTCATATCAATTATCTTATTTAATCTCACTGTAGGTCATGTGCTCGTTGAGGAGGAAGTCACATGTTTTGTTCAAACTTGTGATGAGGTGACAACGCTTAATGAAAGTGAATGCCATTGCGGCTGCGACCTTCAGCGATCGTAAATATTTAACTAGGCCGCATTACGTACCTTTTTTTCTGTTGTTTTGTTAATTACATCGCCATATCTGATTTTTCATTTAACTACAAAAACGGTAAAAATACCTATACAGAATCCACAGTTAATCGAGGGTATAAATTTATCATAATCAGTCGATGCTTATCTCAATAATACGTGCTCTACGAAAAACTATTCGTATGGTCTTTTTCGATTTTTTAGTTGGGCTCAATATTAATAAATGTTATTATTAATATGCAGGGAAAGATATTTATTTTTATCGAAGTCGCAGATGCTGAGTATTTAACTCTACTCTTCTCCGCAATATTTATGTAAGTGTCTCGATCACGGAAATGTAATTGTAAAAGGAGCGTATGTTGTTAACGGATAAGTTTTCAGTTTTTGATTTTTTTTCGGATGGTATAAAGCATTCAGTCTATCGGTTAGGCGATGGTTCAAAACCAGGCGTACTAATTATTCAAGAACTTCCTGGTATAGGTAAGCAGACCATTGCATTGGCGGAGCGCTTACATAGAGATGGATTTACCGTATATTTGCCTCATCTTTTTGGCCAATTTAATGCACCAATTACCCCAGTAAGAAATTTGGTGAAATTGTGTGTAAATTTGGAATTTCGTTTATTGGCAAATCGTCGACGAAGCCCTATATCAGATTGGTTGCGAGCGTTAAGCCGAAAAATCAGTGAAGAGTGTAATGGCTCTATTGGCGCAATCGGTATGTGTTTAACGGGCGGATTTGTCTTGACGTTGATGATGGATGAAAGTGTTTCTGCGCCGGTACTGAGTCAACCCACACACCTGGGTGGATTCAAAGAGAGTAACCAAGAAACGTTAGGCGTGCCACAAGCGGATTTAGATGCAGCCATATCGAGATCGAAGCGTGATGATATTGAGGTTCTTGGGTTACGATTTACCGGGGATAAAGCGTGCACAAAATCCAGGTTTGATAAATTGGAATCGTTGTTTGGCGACAGATTTAGACGTGTAGAAATTGATTCATCTTTATTTAATGAAGAAAAAATACAACCATTTGCACATGCAGTATTAACACTTGATTTTAAAGACCAAGAAAATCACCCAACTATGACCGCCTATCGTAACGTTGTTGAGTTTTTTAACGAAAAGATCGGGAACCAGGGGTGAGTGTTAGAAGAGAAAAGTAATAGAAGGGATTTTATGGGGCCGTGATCTTAAGCGATAGTTTTCGTTAGCGGTTTCCACCTGCCAGATTGACTAATAAAGCTCTAGATGACCCAGATAATTACTCATCTCAGGGGCTTTTAATGTACTCAAAAACTAGTGCGTCCTTTGTTTGATACAAAGAGACGTTGGTTGTCTATGATTGGGTTTATACCCCATCGATTTTGGAGAGTAGTATGAAAATTGAAGCGGTTGCAGCGTCATTCCCTGATAGGGTTGTGACGAATACTGATGTGATTAACCTTATTCAACAACAAAGTGAGGGGGCTTTCACAGGTGACCTTTCAGCAACGTTGGGGCAAGTTGAATATTATTTGAATCATATTGGAAACAAAGAACGTCGGTGGTTAGATACCAATGAGCCAGCTTTCGATCATGTAAAAAAATCAATGGATAATGCAATCGCTCAAGCAGATCTTCAATTGAAGGATGTAGACCTACTTATACATTCCAGTGTTGACCGACGGGTTGTTGAACCGGGTCAATCATTTTTCATTGCAAAAGCAATGGGGATGACATGCCAGTGTTTTGATGTATTAGAAGCCTGTAACAGTTGGACTCGAGCATCGAATATCGCGCACGCCTTACTTAAGAGCGGGAAATATAAGAAAATAATGATTGTAACGACAGAGTTTGCCGTGCATGAAGGCGAGTGGGGGTTTAATAGTTTTACGCTAGAAACACCAAAGGATCTCGATTGGGCGTTTGGTCCTTATACAATGGGAGAAGTAGCCACCGCGACTATTCTTTCTGATGCGGGTGATGATTGGACCTATCAATTTAAAGCCCTTCCAGAATACGCCGACTTATGTATGTGCCCTATTGATGATTGGGCAGATAATATAAAATATATGGGGAATGCGAGTATAGAAGGAAAAGGTGGAAAGAAATTTATTTCCTATGGCAAGCAACTTGCGGAAAAAGGCCTTCCATCAGTGATACAGCTGTTAAAAGAATGTCCGGTTCCAATATCGGATATTGATATTGTATTTCCTCATACTCACAGTGAAATATTCTGGACGAATGTCGCAGAGATGACGGAAAGTGATCTTCCGTACTATTTTATTTTTCCTGAAACTGGAAATTTGGTTTCCGGTTCGACTCCAGCGGCAATGGCGCTAGCGTTTGAACGAGGTCATTTAAAGCGAGGTGATCGAGCAATGGGGTGGATCGCTGCTGCAGGTATGTCATTTGCATTGCATACTTTTGAATTCTAATTGAAATAGTCCATATATTTTAGGAAACAACCTTTCTAGTACACGTTAAAAAGCATCAATTGATGCTTTTTAACGTGCCAGTTGATTGTTAGGAATAGATTTATGTCAGCGTCAAAAAGTGAAGTACTAACCAAATCCAATAACTTTTATTCAAACATTGAGGTTGCTGCTTTAACGACACCTTATAAAAAAGCTGTTATCGCCTGTACAGGCAGAGATAAGAGTGGTTATTACGGGTATAAACAGCTTACGTTCTCTCAGCTTGAGGCGGCCTGTTGTGATTATGCTTATGGCCTGGCAAAAGAAGGGGTAAAACGCGGAACAAGAGTGTTAATGATGGCTCGGCCTTCGTTAGATTTTATCTCGTTAACGTTCGCTTTGTTCAAAATTGGAGCCATACCGGTGTTTGTTGATCCTGGTATGGGGTTAGATCGCATGTTGATCTGCGCCAAGGAGGCTGAGCCAGAGTTTTTAATTGGTGAAAAGCAAGCTATCAGGCTCAAAAACCTGAAACGAAATGCATTCAAATCCATTAAGAAGAGTTTTTGCGTAGAACGGAAAAAAATATTGGGTAGCACCCCGCTTCAGACGTTACGGATTTCGCCGTTACAACAGACATTAACGTTGGATGTTAGTGAGAGCGACTCTTTGGCGATTTTTTTCACTAGTGGCAGCACAGGCATTCCAAAGGGAGTGGAGTGGAGCCATGGAAATATGCAGCGCCAAGGTGAGTTGTTGACGCAATATATGAAATTGGAGCCGGACGATATTGATGTCGCAACCTTTCCTCTCTTTATGTTCATTACCACCGCGGCCAATCGTACTTGTATCATTCCCGATATGGACTTTAGTGCTCCTGCACAAGTAGAACCGCAAAATATTGTGCAGCTAATTGAAGATTTCGGGGCAAATTACTGTTTTGGATCACCTGCATTACTGAATAAAGTCAGCTTATATTGCGTTGAGAAAGGCATTACATTGCCTACAATGAAGCACGTTATCAGTGGCGGTGCGCCAGTGCCATTCTCAGTAATTGAGCGAGTTCAATCGCTGTTGCCGAATGGCCTAGTAGTGACACCCTATGGAGCCACGGAAGCATTGCCTATTAGCTTTATTGACTCAACGGAACTGCAAGAGGAAACAGGTGATTTGTCTGCGCAGGGCTGGGGCACTTGTGTGGGCTATCCGGTACCTGATGTCGATGTCAAAATCATACGGTCTATTGAGCAGCCGATAGCAGAGTGGAGCGAGTCGCTAGCGCTAGCGGACGGTGAAATTGGGGAAATTACAGTTAAGGGACCGATCGTTACCGAAAAATACTTTCGGAGGCCTCAAGAGGTTCTAAAACATAAAATTAGTGAATATAACTCGGAAACTGGCAGCACTGAAATCCGTCATCGAATGGGCGATGTTGGCTATTTTGATCAAAAAGGTCGCCTTTGGTTTTGCGGACGAAAGAATCATATTTGCTTCGACGCTACTACGCCCTATTACTCCGTTAAAGTAGAAGGAATAGTGAATGCGGTAAATAGTGTGTGGCGCTCTGCCCTGGTGGAGTTGTCAACGCAACGGGGACCAGAACTAGCAATAGTTATCGAGTTTCACCCGGGCGAGTGTCCTGATAATTGGAATGAGAAAAAGTCTACGTTTTTCACGCTGCTAGAGAAATTTGATATTCCTGTAAAGCATCTTTATCACTACCCAAAATCGTTCCCAGTCGATAAGCGGCATAACTCGAAGATTGAACGAAGTGTGTTGGCTAAGTGGGCACAGACGCAGCTGTAATAATGACTAGGGTTAACAGGAATTTGTTATGAAAGTAGTTGTAACCGGTGGCGGTGGGTTTCTCGGCTCCCATCTTATTAGTGCATTACTAGAACAAGGACATACCGTAACAACGTTGTGCCGTGGGCGCTACCCAGCATTGGAAGCCAAAGGTGTACGTATTGTACAGGGCGATATTGCAGACGTTAATGTGGTGCGAGATGCCATTAATAATGCGGAGTATGTTTTTCACGTTGCGGCAAAGGCCGGGCATTGGGGTAAATACAAAGATTTCTATCAAACCAATGTGGTGGGAACAAAAAATATTATCGAAGCGTGTATGAACGCAGGCGTAAAACGCTTAATACATACCAGTTCACCTAGTGTGGTGATGAACAATATCAATATACATAATGGCGATGAATCGCTCCCGTACCCAAATCGTTATGCGTCGCATTACCAAAAAACCAAAGCAATGGCCGAGAAGTTGGTGCTGAATGCTAACGGTGTTAATGGGTTAGAAACGGTAGCGATTCGTCCTCATTTAATTCTGGGCCCTGGCGATAATAATCTACTGCCAAAACTAATAGAAAAATCTCGTCGAGGGGAGCTTGTCCAAATTGGGGATGGAGAAAATCGTGTCAGCGTCTGCTACGTGGATCATGCAGTACAGGCACATTTGCTAGCGATGCATGCGCCGTCTGCAGTAGGAAAAGCCTACTTTATTAATGAAACCGAGCCTGTAAATCTATGGGGTTGGTTAAATTCAATGCTAGTGCGTATTGGTGCTGAGCCGATTAAAAAGAAAATTTCTTATCCTGTCGCATATGGGTTAGGTGCAGTGTTGGAATGTGTTTACCGTTTGTATCCGTCATTAGGTGAGCCTTCAATCACACGATTTTTGGCAGCAGAACTTTCAAAACATCACTATTTTTGCGTTGATAATGCAAAAAAAGACTTGGGATTTGAGTCGACTATCCCATGGAATGAATGTGAAGACAAAATTATTGAGTTCTATAAAGACGCTCAAAGTAATTAGTATTAACACCATAAGGAAAATCAATGCAGTTGTTTAAAAGACAGATTGAAATGAATTCAGGGTTGAGCAAAACTAGAATAATTACTGGTGTGACAGGATTTCTAGGAAGTCACTATGTCTACCGTTTATTGAAAGGAGACTCTGGACGAATATTTTCATTAGTAAGAGCGTCGTCAAAAACATACGGTAATGAAAGGTTGTTGGATGCTATTAATCTAGCAGCAAAAGGGTACAAGAAACCGGAAATTAGACGTGAATCTCCTGAATGCATCACACCAATACTGGGTGATATTTCTGAAAAATATTGTGGAATCTCAGATGAAGATACCCGTGATCTAAATGATGCGGGTATTGATGAGGTGTGGCACTTTGCCGCATCGCTAAATTTCGAGGAATCACGAAGAGAAAAAATCGAATCGATGAATTTACGCGGCACAGAAAACATACTGTCGTTAGTAAAGCAAGTCAATGCAAAAAGACTAATTTATGTGTCTACGGCGTATTCATCAGGGAAAATGGAAGGAAAAATTCCAGAAAAGATTCACTCGAATGAAACAGAATTTAACAATGTTTACGAAGAAACCAAGTGCAGAGCTGAGAAGCAGGTAGTTACGTTCTGTCGAGAGAATAATATACTATTAACCATATTAAGACCGTCGATTGTTATTGGCCCAAATCAAACAAAAGGTACCGGTGGAAGTGAAACAGGACTGTACGGGTTCATTAGGGAGATGGTGGGGCTTTTAAACGTCACCAAAGCTAAGGACGTAGTTGCGCCTGTTGGGATACGTGGTGATTCGAAGGTAAATCTCAATTTCATCCCTATCGATCAGCTAGTTGATGATATTTTCTCAATTATGAACGACGATTTTGGAAGCCAAGAAATTTATCATTTGTCGAGTAACAGTAATGTCAACTTAGATAGATTTCTTCATATCGTGACAAAATCTGTCGGTCTTCCTGATCTTCATGTTATCCCTTATGATTCGAAATCCATGTCGCGGGTGGAAACAAACTTGGATAGCCGTCTTGAGTTTTATTCGGGATATTTTAGATTTCCGAAAGAATTTTCAAGAAGTTTAGATCGGGTATGGAATGTGACAGAAGAAGATATTTTTGATTTTATTCGTTGTGCAATAGCAGAACATGGAGCAGTAAAAAATGCTTAACGAGCAAGAGTTTGATCGTGATTACGTTGAAAAATGTTATGGAGAAAATTTGGGGTTTATTAAGGACGAGTATTTTCGGTCAGAGATTGTTGGAGAAGAAAATATTCCCTTCGACGAATCAGAGAATCGACCAGTAATATTTGTTGCTAACCACTCCGGAATGACATTGTCATGGGATAACGTTATTTTTGATGCAATGTTTTACGATATTTTAAAATCACATTATAAAGACAAGGAAAAAGCATTAGACAAAAAGCTTCGACGATTAGTAGATCCCCAATTAATTGATGGTATGAAAAGTCTTAATCTTTACGCTATTCCTAATTGGTGGTCCCGGCTAGGTTGTGTAAAAGCAACAATAGAGAACTTTGATAGTCTCTGCAATAAGAGTAATTTCTTGTTTTTATCTCCTGAAGGTGTCGGTGGAATAAGTAAAGGATTTAATAAGCGCTATAAGTTGCAACCGTATTCTAGTTCATTTGTGTATATGGCAATAAAACATAACGCATTAGTCGTTCCTATTAGCATTGTGAATGCTGAATATTTGCGACCATTTAATTATTCGATACCTTTTGTGAATAAGTTGGTAAAAAAGTACGCAGAAATGCCGTATTTGCCCGTTGGAGAGAGCCTAATACAATTTCTATTTCCTGCAACTTTTCTTAATCCTTATCCAGCGAAAATTGTTTATAAGATCCATGAGCCAGTAACTCTCGACGGTGATTGCGATGCGTTGTCGAGAGACGATCTTAAGAATAAGGCAGAAGAGTTTCGAGTTTTTCACCAAGATCTTTTGGATAACGCTGTGAGTGATCACAGCCATCCTTACGATGTTAAGGGACTGGTAAAGGCATTTGCGCGTTCAAAGAATAAGAAAATGTTTTTACCCTTTTTTTGGCATGAAATGTTTCATAAAACGGCCGAGTTGCACCCTGATTTAACACGTGCACACAAGGTGCCTTTTGGGTTTGGTTTGGTAAGTAAAGTGGCCGAAAGTAAAGGATATTAGCCTCTGCTGTCTAATCGAAGCGTTCTGAGACCGCTTCGATTGTTAATGATTGACTAGAAAGAAAGGATTTACATGAATACTGAAGTTATCGCCCCGTCGTCACAGAAAATAAAATACGGGAAGGCTCCTGGACCTACACTAAAAAATTCCATTTCAGGGTTAGTAAAACACCCGCTTAATTTTATCTATCAATCGGTTAAGGAATATGGATCGGTTGTTCGGATTCCCATGTATCCCCATGCCACTTTTATTGTGACTAACCCGGAATCGGTAAAGCGAATATTAAAGGCCGAAGAAGCGAATTACGACAAGCAAGTTCGTACTTATAAGAAACTTCGAATGTTTACCGGTGATGGAATAGCCACATCAACGGGAGAAACCTGGAAAGAACACCAGAATCTTACAACACCTTCATTTCACAATCGGTATATGGAGGGGTTTGCAGAAAATTTCGCGCAACAAGTTGAAATATTAATAAGTCAATGGGATAGCTTCTATCAGAAAGGAATGTCGCTCGATATTGTTCCTTATCTGCATAAATTGTCCATCGATATTGGAACCAAAACGATGTTGGGTGTCGACTCTTCAAATGATCCCGCTTTAGAACTACAAGAGGCAATGGGGTTTATCTTTGAAGATGGACCAAAACGAATTTACGGAGTTAATCCGCCACTTTGGGTGCCAACGTCACGAAACAAAAAGACGAAGAAAGCCATTGGGGTAATGGATGATTATATTTATGGACTAATCAATCGTCGTTTGGAGAGTGGTGAAGAAATAGATGACTTTTTGGGTCGGTTGGTAAAAGGAACAAAGAGAAAACAAGGGTTCCTAGTCGATAAACAAATGGTGAGAGATCTTACCGTGAATTTTCTTTTCGGCAATAGAGAAACTTCGGGAAATATGTTGGTTTGGATGTTCTATTTGCTTGCTCAAAACCCTGAGGCCGACGAAAAATTGTATAATGAGATCGTAACGGTGCTAGGGGATGATGTGCCGACTGATCAGCATTTAAAGAAAATGCAACTTCCTTATGCAATGAACGTTGTGAAGGAAACCTTGCGCCTCTATCCGACTGCACCGTTACTGCTTCGGCGAGCGGTAAAAGACGATGTTATTGAAGGTTATAAAATACCTGCTGACTCTGAAGTGATATTAAGTCCATTTATGACCCATCGAGATCCGCGTTATTGGGATGCGCCTTTAAAATTTGACCCGGATCGTTTTAACGCAGAAAGAATTGAGAAGGTTCCTTACTTTGCGTATTTCCCTTTCGGAGCGGGTGGTCATATCTGTCCAGGAAAGAATTTCGCACTGCTTGAGTCACTTATTGCCTTAGTGATGATACGTAGAAAGTTCAAAATTGAATTGGTTAGTGATCCGGTTACCCTGATAAAAGAACCTGCTCTATTTTTGCAACCTAAAGGGCCCATCCACGTCAGGTTAGTGCCAAATAAATAGTGTGAGGGTATCCAAATAACGAAATATATCTACAGTTTGGATGCCAAATATTTAAACTTATATGAAGAAAAGTGATGAATAAAAAAATTAGCAATTTTATTGTAGATAATCCCAGGATGTTGTTGTGCCTATCAATAGTCATAATTTTTATTGCCGCTATTGGAATTTCAAAAATATGGATTACCAATGATTTTAAGGTGTTTTTTGAACCCGATAGTACTCTCATTCAATCTCTTAATAAATTGGATGAGGAATACTCACAACACAATAGTGTATTTTTTGTGGTCGGCGCGAAAGAAGGTAGCGATGTTTTTGACCGAGAAACACTACAGGTAATTGAGCGATTAACAAAGAAAAGTTGGGAGCTACCTTATGCAAAAAGCGTAGATTCTCTTGTGAATTACCAACATAGCCAATCAGCTGGTGAAGAATTGCTTGTCGGATCAATGCTAGAAGACCCGGGGGCGATGAGTCAAAAGGATATTGATCGTGCTCGCTCCATTTATCTCGATCATCCTTTGGTTACCGGACGGCTTGTTGACAAAAAGGGTAACGTTACCTTTGTGATGGTAACGTTTAATATCAATGATGCGTTTTCGGAAGAGCCCAAGGTAGCTGAGGCAGCTAACCTATTGTTAGAGGAGTTACGCCGGGATCACCCTGCTGTGCCTCTTTTCCTGACCGGACAAATTATGGGGAATCAGGCGTTTGCGGATGCAGTTGTGCAAGATATGTTGACTATAACGCCGTTAACCTACGGCCTGATTATCGCTCTTATGTCATTCATGTTGCGTAGTGTGGTTGCCACAATGATAAGCCTGCTTGTGGTGACGCTCTCAACTGTGTTCGCGGTAGGTGTGCATGGTTGGATCGATGGGATGGTTAATCCTATCGTTGGTTTCGCGCCTTATATGATACTTACGATAGCGGTGGCCGACTGTATTCATATCTATTCAATTTACTTTAGGGAACGAGGCTTAGGGTTAGATGTTTATTCGGCATTACAGAAAAGCATCAGCATAAATCTACAGCCGATTGTGTTGACCAGTATTACCACAGCTATTGGTTTTATGTGCATGCATTTTAGCGATTCACCACCTTTCCGCGTGTTAGGAACGGTTGTAGCTCTAGGTGTTATGGCTGCATTATTTTTGTCTCTGGTTTTCTTGCCTGCAATGATTCAATTACTACCTGATACGAAACGCTATTCGCCTCCAAGAGGCTCCGACTTTATGAAAAAACTCTCATCAGTAATTATTCAGTACCCAAGGCGATTTTCTGTGGTAACCCTTGTTGTTGTTTGTATTCTGATGAGTGGCATTTCAAAAAATACTGTTGATGATAATTTTGTTCATTATTTTGATGATACCTTTGAATTCAGGCAGGCAAATGACTATGTGAATGACTATCTTCCCGGCATGCATAGCATCCATTATGACCTGAAAGCAAAAGGAGAAAATGGTATTACCGATATTGAATATCTAACGGTGCTAGATAACTTCAAGCAATGGTATAGCCAGCAGCCAACGGTGGGTTATGTTGAGTCATTTAGTGACACCATTAAACAGCTTAATAAAAATATGCATAATGATGATCAGTCGTTTTATCGTTTACCCGAAAATAAAGAGCTTGCATCTCAATACCTTCTGATTTATGAAATCTCTTTGCCCTTTGGTCACGACTTAACGTCACGAGTAAATTTTGATAAAAGTGCCACCAAGATGACAGTGAACACATGGTCAACTACCTCTAGTCAAATTCTTGCGCTAGAAAATAATGCTCAAAAGTGGTTACGTACCAACGGGCCAGAGTACATGTTCACTACCGGAGCCAGTATGGATATTGTCTTTAGCAGTGTGTCCAACTCGAACGTAGTTAGTATGTTAAAAGGTTCCTTTATTGCGATGTTGCTAATTTCAGTGGTTCTGATTTTTGCACTAAGATCAATTAAATTGGGCTTGTTAAGCTTGGTACCCAACATTCTTCCCGCGGTGACTGCTTTTGGGGTCTGGGGCTTTGCTGATGGACGAATTGGACTAGCGGTTTCGGTTGTTGCTTGTATGACGCTGGGTATTGTCGTTGACGATACGATCCATTTTATCAGTAAGTATAACTATGCGAGAAAGACGCTAAAATCAAGTCCAGAGGATGCGATCGTTTACGCGTTTAACACTGTCGGAGTTGCTTTATTAATCACATCTGTCGTGTTTGTTGCTGGGTTTGGTATTATGTCGCTTTCCCATTATTTGGGAAATGCACAGATGGGTTTGTTAACTGCAATAACCATAACGATTGCATTGCTTGCAGATTTTTTGCTTTTACCTGTATTGTTACTGTTTGTGGATCGAAGTCGAGGGGAGATATAGTTGGTCGTTATGGAGAAAGAAATGGAGCGTTAATTTTTAATGCTACCATTTTTATGTTCCTTCGCAAAACTAGTTATTTGCGAAGGAACAGATAGCTCAGCGAGACATGTTTTTGGCAACTATTGGGTTTAATCTCCATAGGAAAATGTCAAAAATAAAAATGATTACTCAGTATTGGCCTTGTACCCAGGAAGCCGCTTATGCCTGGCTGAGCATAATCCTTAATATAACAACTAGTTTTGCATGTAGTGGGAATCTAGCCCCTCTTTTCTGTCGGGATACCCTATTACGATGAACCCATGGGGTTGTTACAGCTAAGGGAGCAGTTTGCACAACGAATAGCAGAAAACGGTCGAATAGTCAGCGCTGACGGACTATTGATTACTGGTGGGTGCCAGTATGCGTTACTACTGGCATTGATGGCGACAACAGAACCGAGGGACGTAGTGGAGACCCCAGATTTTTATGGTGCGTTTAAACTTCTGGAAGCATTGGGATGTAAAAGTGATCATGGTGTCGCCGAGCTTTGCCACACCTACGGGGGCTCCCATGCCAGACAAGAACAAACAACGCATCCTCGCATTACCACAACCCAGAGGCATTGCAGTGATTGAGGATGATATTTACGGCGATTTGCATTTTGGTTTACAACGATCCCGCACACTGTATTTCTTCGATAATACGGGTTCAGTATTGCCATGCTTTTTGTTTTTCAAATCCTTATCCCGTGATTTACGCTTTGGTTGGATAGCACCTGGGAAATACCAGGAACAAGGTATCGCCCATTTAGGGGAGAAAATAAAATAATGTATTAGCTTATTGAGACTTTTTGTCTGCTATTCGGTCGAGGGTAGGAATTCGCTTTTGCTCGGTTGAGGTGAAAAGCTCAATTCTTAGTGCGTTAATTTGTAGTTCTTTGTCTGGATCCGACAGGGCACTAGAATCTAAAATACTTTGGCGTTGTTGCTGATAGTCACTAAATCGTGAGTCCCAGGCGGCGTTTTCGCGATCCGCTTTTGAAAATCGTTCTGCGGCTTCGTAACCATATACGTCAGCTCGCATCTGGAAAATATCAATTTCACTCGCCCCTGATTCTCGAGCTTCGTTGATGCGAATAGCGAGTGCTTCTCTATCGCGTTCTTTTTGTCTGTGTGCTTGCTCTTTCGGTGGCAGTAACCTCTCTAGCTCTCGCCCTTTCTCTGCTATTTCTTCTTTCGAAAGAGTGTCATTGCTTCGAATTTCCAGCTGTCCTGCAATATAACTGGCCTGTTTGTCGTCTTCGGAAAAAAATGCATCATAGATCTCTTGGCCTAAATATGAGATACGAGTTTCTCTTCTAAGCCGAAACATGGTGAGGTAGTCGCTTCCTTTGTCAGCAAGTTTGACCTCTTCGGCTAAAGCACCCTCTACATCAACTAGTGCCTGTTTGTAAGCAAGGTAACGTTCCATCACGTTGATGGCTTCTGATCGTGCGGGCTCTTCCAGTTGCAAGGTAATAAATTCTCTAATGCGTTCAATAACTTGTTCGAGAGTTTCTTCTCCTATGGAAGAAAGGAAGTATTCAATCAGTGTTTTAATGGACTTAGTTATCACCAGGTGCCCTTGATCATCCACTGTAAAAGATGCAGGGATAGTGGTTCCCCTTAGAGAGCGGGGTAGCGGCCCGTATTTAGATTGGTAGTTCTCATAAGTAATGGCGGGAGCAATATAGTTTGGTTTTGGTAGATCCAATTCTTGCTGTCTGATGTGTACCGAATCGGGCTCATTGTGAGAAGCTTTATTGTCGACGACTGCGTTAGTAAGGATATTGTCTATAACTTGGTTAGCTCGCCATAGGGCTGCAGCTGTTACCAAGCCAACAGCAATGATAAGAATAATGACCACTTTTTTAACCATGCTGCCTCCTCACAAACATCTCCCAATTTGGATGTTGTTCACTCAATAATAGACGTTAGTTATAAGCTTTGCTTTGTAAGTAATTGAAACTGCTAAGTATAAGATTGTTTAGAAATGTTACCTGTTACCAACCGCTACAGGCAGGTGTTTCTCAAGGAAACAGTTTATAGAACCTGCTGTTCACTCGTCTTGTCATTAGTTTGTCAGGTTGTTGATAGCAGGTGAAAAGAGAGTTAACTCACTGTTTTTTCGGATGGAAACGTATTCTGAAAAAGTGCCGCTTTGATCGGTTTTGATAGTGTTGTTAGTTGGCAGACTAAATGCAACGCAGCTCACAAAGAACGTAATTGAGATAAGTCAAGGCAATAGCCAAAGGTCGGTAACAATGACAATGCAAAAAACACTACTCATCTTCGTAAGTGCATTACTGTTCTCTCTAAGTTCAGGGGTTCAGGCGACGCCGCACTCAGGTTACGTGGCGCAGGCTAGTTACCCTTCAGCGCCAACTAATGATTGCGCATGGTGGAATGTAGTGTGTCAGGGGGCTTATACAATCAACTACGCGGCATACTTGCTGGATGTTGCTGCAGTTGATCAGCAAAACTATGATAACCGTTACAACACAGCTTACCCTATTGTCTTGGTTCACGGCGTTTCTGGTTTTGATCAGATCTTAGGACTTGTTGAATATTTTCAGGGGATTCCTGCTGAACTACGCGGTGGAAATGCGGTGGTTTATACGCCGAATGTGACGGCTTGGGAGGATGCGGATGTGCGCGGAGAGCAGCTTCTGGCTTATATTCAGAATACAGTATTACCTGAGACTGGCGCTTCGAAAGTGAATCTTATTGGCCATAGTCTAGGCGGGCCTACTGCTCGGTATGTGTCAGGGGTACGACCTGACCTAGTTGCTTCAGTAACAACGGTGAACGGTGCAAACTATGGTTCTGGTTTTGCTGACTGGGGGATAGATAACTTGCTAGGAACGCCTGCTGAGGGCCCAGTGTTGGCACTTCTTAACCTTTCAGGCGATATCCTCGATGCATTGTCAGGAAACGTTGAATATGACCAAGATGCGTTGGAAACGGTTTTGTTTCTGTCCTCTGATAGAGCTAACGCCTTTAATGATCGGTTTCCTGCAGGTAAACCTACCAGCTATTGTGGTGAAGGCCCAAGCTATGATAACGGTGTTCACTTTTTCTCATGGGGCAGTCACGGTACAGTGACGAATGTACTTGACGTAAGTGATGCTCTGCTCGCACTCACAGGAGCGCTAGGTTATTGGAATGGCGAACAGCATGACGGCCTTCTTCAAGTATGTTCTATGCATTGGGGTGACGTGATTAGAGACGATTATACGATGAATCACTTAGATGCCACCAATATGTTGTTTGGGTTAAACAATATTCTTGAAACGAGTCCAAAAACCTTGTTTGATAATCAAGCGAGTCGGCTAAGAGGGATGAGTTTGTAATGTAATTACTGACAATAAAAATATCAGGTTTAAACAATAAAAGGGCCGATTCATAAAGTGAATTGGCCCTTTTATTGTTTAAAGAATGCGTGCCCCTTGGATTAAAGATCTAGCGTCTTCCTAAAGTCAGTATAAATGGAGTATGCTTATGACCTTATTGGCAGGCTTAAACAACAAAGCTACAAAGCAAGACTGGTGAAACGCAAACACATACCCAAGGCACTAGAAAAGACACGGCCACTAGGGTTGCCCGTGTTTGAAGATAAACAGCTACAGACCACCGCCTCCGATTTATTGAGTGCGATCTATGAGCAGGAATTTCAAATCGGCAGCTTTATAAACGATACAGACTGAGGGTGATTTGATGCCCGAAATTTGAAAGCCAATATTTAGGGACGTAGATGGCGTTAGGCCTGCGACTGCACCGCAGGGCTAACGCTTTACAAAGATCGCTATATGTCGGTTTGCTCCGACATTTCCAAAGCATCATCAACATCGACCCCCAAATATCGAACTGTACTTTCAAGTTTCTTGTGACCTAACAGGAGCTGTATGGCACGGAGATTTTTTGTCCTCTTATATATAATCGATGCTTTGGTACGTCTTAGCGTATGAGTGCCGTAGACTGTCGAATCTAACCCAATACTTTCAACCCATGATCCAACGATGCGCGCATACTGTCTGGTTGATAAGTGAGCTGAGCTTTTCATCCGGCTCCAGAATAGATAATCACCCCCTAGTAAATCCTTGGACTTTATCCACTTTTCTAGCGACACTCTTGTTTTCTTGGTGATTTCAAACTGGACTGGTTGCTTTGTCTTCTTTTGAATCACCATCGCCCTTGATTGAACTTTACCTGCATGCGACACATCGTTAACTTTTAAGCTGGTTAGGTCGCAAGCACGTAGCTTACTATCGATTGCTAAGTTGAATAGCACAAGGTCCCTAAGGTTTTCGGTTAATTCCAGGCGAATCCTAATTGCCCATATTTCTTCGAGTTTAAGGGGAAGCTTTTGGCCTACAAGCTTCCCCTTGTTCCACACTTCTTTTTGAGATGAAATGGTCTGTATATTCATGATACAAGCTCCGTCAGTGTTACTGGAACTATCAGTATGCTCCTGTACGTATAGAAACTCTCAAAAGTGGCAGTGTATGAATCAAGCATTGGATTGATTGTCTTACCGATGTAGGCTCAGAAGCCTGCCGTTAACGGACCCTTGGCTTGATTGACAAAAATAAGGAGGCTGCGGTTATCCATGTTTATAAAGCAGCCGGTTGGACTATCTGTATGTTAGCTGCTTCTTTCGTAACGTTGGGGGGGGCTTCTATAGAAAGATATCATTGACGCCCTCTAATCAGACGTTCGAAACATTACTGATAGCCCATGCTTTAACGCTTGCGAGCAGTTCAACGCTTTAGCTGCGTAAGTCGAAAACCGTTTTACTGCTTTTCACGGTAATCTAACTATTTGCGACGGTACTTTTTAAGCCATTGGTGTTGCTTTCTATAAGGCTGAGTATCGGCTGCGGTAATTTGTTGGTGTAAGTAATGTATAGCGTTTAAACAGTTGCCGAAAGTGACTTTCATTATTGTAGCCTACCTGATAAGCCACTTGATCAATTTGAAGGTGAGTGGTTTCTAATATATTTTTTGCCGCTTCAATTCTCAGTTTTTGTAAATAGATTAATGGTGTATTGCCGCTGGCAAGTTTAAACCGGCGCTTAAAATTCCTTGGGCTCATACTATGATGCTTTGCAAGGTCATCTAAATTTACATTATTCTGATAGTGATTATCTAACCACTGTTGTATTTTATCTATTTGTTCATCTTGGTGCATACGGTGGTGCTGCAAGCCAGCAAAAGGAACTTGGGATACACGACCTGTTTCGAGTAACAATGCATTTGCACACTGCTTTGCCATTTGTTTTCCGCATATCTTTGCGACCAAATGCAACGCTAAGTCGTTGCCGGCATAACCTCCACCGCTGGTAATTAGCTGTCCATGATCAATTATTATTTGATCCATTTCCACTTTTACCAATGGATATATTTTTTGCAATATTTCTACCATTCCCCAGTGTGTGGAGGCCCTCTTTCTGGCTAACAAGCCTGTCGCAGCAAGCAAGGCCAGCCCCGTACAAATCGAGCCAAGAGTTGCACCTTGTGTGTATTGTTGATTAAGCCAAGGTGTGATAGCTCGGTTCTGATCCAAAGCAGCTTCAATATCTTCTCCGCAAGAAGTGAGCAAGATAATATCAGCTTGTTCAATATCAAAAATGCAGATATCCGGCTGAATGACTAAACCCGTGTGTGTTGTAACCGGCTTGCCATCGATTGAGGCAACCACCACCTGGAAACGAAGGTCAAGTGGTGTTCCGGTAAGGTAATTCCAGATGCCGCCCGTATAAGCAAAAACCTCCAAAGGCCCAACTACTGTAGATGCAAAGCCATTATTCACCGCAAATAATACCACTTTCCGCATAGATCTCCTGTCAAAATGAAATGCTTGTCATAAATGCATACGGATGCTGTCATATATGACAGTATATATCCATTGTTAAGATACGTATAGTAACGCTCAGCCGGCCCGGTGCATGGGTAAACGAAATGGTCACCACATCAATGGTAAATATAAACCAGGAGCAAGAAGTAATGAGCAGTAAAATCATTGGGAGTAGCCTTCACGGGGTTTTAGATTATTTGTTAGCTATTTCCTGCATAGCATATTCATGGCTGTCTGGCCTATATTTTGATAGCCCAGGAGCATTCTATGTGTCAATTGGATGCAGTGTCTTTTTTGTAATGCAGGCACTCTTTACTCAGTTTAAACCAAGCATATTCAAAGTTATTCCGATGAATATTCATTTGTGGAATGACCTATGTGCAGCAGGTGTATTTCTTATAACTCCATTTATTTTCGGGCTTACTGGCTTACATGTGATTTATTTCATTGCAGTTGCAATAGGTATAATTTATGTGGGTTTCAAGACGCGTAAGGACGGCTTATTTACTTGGGATTTAAAAGATATCTGGGAGGGTAGACCTTAAGCACAGATAAGGCCTACAGTCTTTAGCAACGCTTGACAGTGTAGAGGCACAGTGAATTTGGCCGACCAACAAGAGAAGCTGGTAAAACTCACTTTCAAATTCAGGGCCACCAACAAAGCTTGGAATGACTGCTTTGACGAATTCAATGGTATCTCTCAATAGGATTCGATGAGCCGAATTGCAATATAGTGCTCCCCTAGGCACCGACACCCCAAACGACAGCTTTATAAACTCAACGGCCTTTTTGAGTTATGGTGATTCTGTTTTTAGAGCGATTTCTCATTGACCATAATGGGAGTGGAGCAAACTTTTGACCCCAGATGAGGCTAGCTGGTGCGTTCACAGAGACATATAAGCGAAATACAGCGACAAGTCTACGGACCCCGCCGACAAGGCGAACAAAACGGTATAATAATGAAAGCTTCTGCATCAATCGAGGCAGTGCCCAACATTGAAATCTAGCTACTACTCGACTCTGGGTTTTCATTAACCATACCCTGTAGCTTATCAAGAAGCTCGCATCTCTGCTCATTATCGAGCTTGTCAAGCAAACAAACTATATCCGCTGTGATATCTGATTCACAAAAGAAGAATGCCACAGGCACTCCAAGCTCCTCAGCGATCCTGCTAAGTGTCTTGTAGTCTGGGCTATGCCGGCCCTTCTCATAATGGTTCATTCGGCTGCTGGCTGAGCTAGGCTCCATACCAAGCTGGATTCCCAGCTGTCGCTGACTAATCCCTTTATTGGTTCGGGCTTGTAAAAGTCGTTTGGTGATAGGGCTGGAATTTGGCAAAATTTCATTTTCTATGAGGCCTTAAGTGCTTAGATTGTCTAAGTATATTGTCTACTGGTATACTTAGGAATCCTAAGCATGCTTTTTCTATAAAAAGCGATCACTTCATAGACAGCCAGATTCAATAAACAATGGTAAAAATTAGGTTAAGACCAGAATTACTCGCACTGCTAACATCGGGAAAGATTGAAACCTTTAGCGCCGCTGAACTGACAGTAGCGTATACCCAGCTCCCGAACGGTAAGGAGCTAACTAAGCAAGCGGCAAAGCAATTTATACTAAGGAACCTAAAAAGGCTTGAAACAAAAGGTTATCTAGAAGACGTTACGACTCCTGCCTCGTCAACGACAAGATATCGCCTGGCTAGTAACTTCAACAGGAGTTGCGTCATTGTCGGAAAGCCTCACCTATCGACCAACGATGAAAACACCCCCGCCACTGTGAATTTTGAGGCTAACTTAAGAGATAAGTTAAAAAACCAAAAGCAGGAGCTTGGCTCGATCATTGGCGAAATAGAGGAATACGAGCTTATCAGTAATGAGATTCCACTAGAGCGAGATTATATCCAAGGCTTATACAATAAAGCGCGAGACCGATACTCTAAAACAATTGGCCGCATTCGCGCACTTGAATCCCTAATTTCTCACCACTAGACCCTTAGCTTATGAAGTTACGTCAATGGCAAGCCGAGTGCATTAATTTGGCATACCAACAATACCTCTCTGACAACACACATTTTATGTGCCTTGCTACGCCAGGTTCAGGCAAGACAATGGCTGCATCCCGGCTGGCAAAACAGCTGTTTGATGGCAATCACATTGATCTGGTGATATGCCTATCTCCATCACTGATTGTCGCAGGTGATTTCAAAGAAGAACTTGAAACACAAACGGGTAAGCGCCTGGACGGAAAATTGGGGGCTAATGGTTGCTCGTTAACCTATCAAGCAATGTTGGCTTTAAATGATGAGTTTTGGGAGCTGTTGGCGGATTTTCGTGTTTTTGTTATTTTTGATGAAATCCATCACTGCGCTGGTGGTGATTTACATAACGCCAATGCATGGGGCGAACGTATAATTTCCGAAATCCAAGGAAAGGCTTCCTTTACATTAGCTCTTACGGGTACACCATGGCGCTCAGATAAAGTCCCCATTGCACTGGCAAAGTATTGTGAGGACCAGCACATACATTGCGACTACAGTTATGGATTAAACCAGGCTATAACTGACGGAGTATGTCGTAGACCTAAAATAACCTTAATCGATAACGACAAAATTTCCCTGAAACAAGGTGATGACACCAATCATTACAACTCATTCGCAGACCTACTTGAAAAGTCAGACTGCAGTTATCAAGACTTGGTCGAAAGCGAAGCTTTAATGACCTACATGATTCGCAAAGCTAATAACAAATTGGACCAACTGCGAAAAATCGCCCCTGATGCAGGAGGCCTAATAGTTGCTACATCAGTAGCTCACGCCAGGCAAATCTATCACTTACTTGAAACGAAATTTAATGAAAATGCTGATATTGCCACTTATCAGGAAGATGATCCGTTATCCATAATAAAAAAATATAAACATTCGACAAACAAGTGGATTATTTCGGTCGGAATGATCAGCGAAGGCACAAACATCCCTAGACTACATGTTTGCTGCCATTTAACACGCGTTAAGACAGAGCTGCATTTTCGACAAGTATTAGGACGTATATTGAGAGTAAACTCTGTGTTAGCAGAAGAAGGTTTTCTCTATATTTCAGCCGAATCGACGCTTATCGAATATGCGCACCGAGTAGCGGAGGATATCCCGAAAGAGAACATTGTAGACTTTGATTATATGCAATCCTCAGCACCAGAAAATCGCGTTAAACCGGTCATTCACCCCCTTAATAAGAAAAAACATGAACTGTCTTTCAATGATGTTGCAGCGAATGATCCCATTTCCAAAAAACAAATAAATAGTGATTCTATTCTATCGAGATCATACGAAGCGACACTGAACATATTTGGCCGATTTATTTGCGAGGAATTATCGTATAATGAACAGGTTATACGGTTTCGTTAAGTTTCAAAGAAAGACTACTCTAATTGTTTAGAATGCATCTAAACGGTAAATGTCAGTAAAATGGAGCGTCAATTGATCGTTTCGTAGAAAGGGCGAATCACCTTGCTAAAAGGTCGTTTTTTTATGCCTAGGGGTGAGATATTGGGGTTTTTCTTTTCCAGCCTCATTGAGATGTAGCTCACTCATCACTTTCGCCCAAAGCGCTGTTGCAGCACTAGCAAATATCCACATCAATAGTGGCCACTCAACCCAGGTTGGAATCCCTAACCAACCGGTAAGGCCCGTATCGACAGACAACAATGAAATACATAAACTAAAACAGATTAAACTGATGTACGTAAAAATTGGATAAAAAAATTCCCATATCTTTCTATTCTTTGACATTCCATGTCTCCAGTATTTGTACCTCTAAACAGAGGTGCGTCGTGTAATGGCAGGTACTACATAATCCCGCCGCTATCTCCTCAGATAGTTCTGATGTTACCCACTGAGTATGGTTCATATTTTATCGGCGTGAATTGACAAAAAGAATGTCGCATAAAACCTTGTTAACAACTCAATTCGTAATAAGAAGACAATTCGAACATAAGTATTATAAGACTGTTAGCGTCAGATGATCAATCGAACGTCTCTGTTCTATGTGAATAGCATGTACAAGCAGCAATAACCTCGTTGGACAATGCAGAAGAGGCGCTTTTTGATTTATAGACAACCTCGTCCAACCACACATTTTTATCGTCAAAACTACTTTTTGCCAAGATTGCCCTCCACACCTTCGGTAAGGTTCTTGTGCCATCTTACCCGCAGCCTCCTCTTCAATCGCAAGAATATTCAGTGCTGCTCAAACAATCTAATGCCGGACGGCCTTCGCAAAAACACCTGGCTTTGAAATTCAAGAATTCGAGATTGCAGGACTCGTAACCGCGAAAGCGCCAATCAACATTTTTAAGCGAACACCCAAAAGCTAGGTTTTTAACGATATCTTGAATAAACCATATCACCTGCATTTCGAGGTAATTTCCACGAGATAAGCGTTGTGACAGATAACGACATCCGTACGTTGCAAGTTTTGTGCGACCAATGGCCAATCGATCGCCTGTCCGGCAACATCCATATCAGTAATGCTGGATGTATCAAGAGAACCCACATGGCGTATTAACAGGCTAGATAACAAAATTATGAGAATATAAGAAGGATAACGTCAATTCGAGAAACAACACTATTGCTCATTCAGTGCGAGGGACTTGGCTTATCAATGGCCGTGAGCTTGGAAGCTGGTATTATCTGAGCTTTAATTTCTACGCCATTTCGTCATCTTTCCAATTCATAACGGCCACCGTAAATTATGTTGCACAGGGAAGCGTCAAACCTAACCCCAAAACAGGATCTTTAGCTCAACAAGATTGATTGGACTCTAGTTATCTGGAATAATTGAGCCATGGATGAGAAACAACCTTTAGATCAACGCCGACAAATCAAAAATGCTCTACGAGACGCAGATAACGCGCTCATTCGTAGCGGGCGGGCTCACCCTATAGATGTTGCCAATCGAAATAGCTGTTTTTCTGGTGCAAACCTCCACGCGGCCCGATCTGAGAAAGGTTTTGACCTCTTTTAAAGCCTCAAGTAAACAACGAATTATAGAAATACTCTGGGCATATTTATTAGATAAAAAATATATGCGGGGAAAGTGCTGACGGAGTTGAAGGTGAGTTGTGGTGGTAACACTTGTTTTAGCGCTATCTGAAACCTGACGAAAAAAGTACTTTCCTCAAACTAAATAAATAACAAATATCAACCCAATGCTTAAAAGCTAGAAACATTAGGCTTTATACCTCATTACTACCAGGATTTTTCATCTAGATACGTCATAGTATTTCTCCAAATAATTTGTCTACAGTGAACACAAGAACTCACCTTGCTAGAACTATAACACAAGATCTCGTAAGCCATCCAATTCGTACCCCTCAAGACACCGCCCACGTTGCCTGAGATGAAGGCTATAGGTTATGAGACATTCACATTTAGTTGCTTTGGTCAAAAAAACAGGGAAACGCAATTACCCAAAGTGTTTCAAATCGCGGCCAATACCCCCAAAAAATACCTGGAAAAGCCCCTGACACTGGTCTATTAAGCCGCTAGAATGAAACAAAACCCCAAGGGACTGATTCACTCAGGTTTATGGCCAATTATTCACCAGAAATGCGCTTATTTGATGCCGAAGGCGGACGGCTGTATGTCAGTGCCGATGAACGAGCGCGTTTTTTAGTCGCCGCC
The DNA here is from genome assembly GCA_913063125.1 of uncultured Gammaproteobacteria bacterium. Classification (GTDB taxonomy): domain Bacteria; phylum Pseudomonadota; class Gammaproteobacteria; order Pseudomonadales; family Ketobacteraceae; genus 42-54-T18. The sequence goes on from CAJXZM010000033.1 coordinate 26,486, forward strand.
GCCGAAGAGAGCCGAGAACATCGCATCTTCTGTCACTTGCTGCATTATACCGGTTGCCGTCCCAGTGAAGGCTTGGAACTTACCCCCCAACGCATCTTGCTGGATGAAAACACCATTGTGTTCCATACCTTAAAAAAAACGCAGTATCGCCATATTCCGGTACCAGTACGTTTGATTGAAGATTTGGACTTGGTATTTGATCTGCGTCGAATGATGAAATCCCAACAACCACAAAATACCCCCTTATGGTCAATGAGCCGTCCTACGGCTTGGCGTATGGTCAAGCGGGCGATGGCGCGTGCTGGCATCGAGGGGCCGCAAGGCACAGCGAAAGGTTTACGCCATGGTTTTGGCATTGCCATGTTATCCGGTGAAAAGCCATTACCGTTGAATGTATTACGGGATTTACTAGGACATTCAGACACCCAAACTACCGAGATCTATCTACAGGTGATTGGCTATGAAAAACGACAACTGGTGATGCAGGCATGGAACACATGAAAATACTAAGCGTAAGCTTACGACCCAAAGCGGACATTTATATGAACTTAAATCTTTGGCTACTATTTGTCGATTGATAGTATTGTGAATATTGGGAAACAAAAGGATAAATTCGTTGATGTTACAGGAAGAGATTCTAGAACTTGAATTACCCTCACCGAACTCTGAGGTTAAGTATACATCTTCACAAAAAGTACTTAACGGTAAAATAATTCCACCGAAACAACACTTATTACTTTTGTCTGCGGATGATTGGGAAGAATTTATTGTAGAGTGGGGACATTTTCAAAAAACGAAGTATCATTTGGTTACCAGATTGGGTGGAGCAAATGACTATGGTATCGATGTCGCCTGTTTTTACACTAATAAAGGTTTTCAAGGGGATTGGGACAACTTTCAATGTAAATATTACAAAGGTGATCCGCTGACACCAGGAACCGCCATACCCGAAGTTGGAAAGATACTGTGGCATATTTTTAATAAAAAAATCACAGTACCAAAAGTATATTATTTCTTTGCTCCAAAAGACTGTGGTTCCGCATTGAAAAAGCTATTGCTAGATTCAAGTAAACTCAAGAATAAATTTTTTGATGAATGGGATAAATGGTGTGCAAATACGATAACCTCAACTCAGGCTGTAGAGCTTGAAGGTGTATTTTTGAACTTCGTTGAACAATTTGATTTTAGCATTTTTCAATATAAACCTGTTCTTGAAGTTATTGAGGAGCACAGTGAAACTCCATATCATGCAATCCGATTTGGGGGGGGGTTAAAAGATAGGCCAGATCCAATCGAGCCGCCTGAAAATGTTGATGAGGCAGAGGTAAGATATGTTGAGCAACTAAACGAAGCCTATGCGGATCATAAAAACGTCGACGCAAAAAAATTAGATTTAGGCGATCATCCAGAACTTGAAAAACATTTTGGTAGACAAAGGGAAGCTTTCTATTTTGCGGAATCCTTAAGAACTTTTGCAAGAGACTCAGTGCCTCCAGGGACATTTGAAGAATTGCAGAACGATATGCTTGATGGCGTTATCGATACTGTAGAAAATGAATATGAAGATGGATTAAAAAGATTGAAAGAAGTTATGAAAGAATCTAAGTCAGTACCCTTGGATGCAAATGGACTTTTCCAAGTGGTCAGAGTCAAAGACAGATACGGAATATGTCACCAATTGGCTAATGAAGAAAAGCTACTATGGGTAAAAAATGATGATTAGTTCAGCGCAATCAGATCATATGTTTAACAGCCCATTAGAGACTGGAATTCGATCAGTATGTGTTCTGGCCGCTGACGATTCCATGCAATATGACCTTCAACAATTGTTGGCTTTCGATCATTTGATTGTGCACACAGGCGACATAATCGATGCACCATCTAGCTTACATCCCAATGTCCATCAGCGTAATGGTGAATTGCTTATTCGGAGATCGCTCGTAGAGCGAGGGCTGCTTTTGATGGAAAGTAAGAAGTTAGTTGAAAAAAACATTTCTACAAATGGTTTCTATTATTCGGCAACTGAATTGGCTGTAATATTTATTGAAAGCCTCACAAATAACTATGTTTCTGAACTTTACAAGCGGTCTCAATGGGCTGTTGAAAAATATAAGGATTTTGGAGATCACTTCTTTGTGGAAATTTTTAATACGGCGTTTGATAGGTGGTCGAAAGAATTTCAAATAGCCGAAATATCAGTAGGAAATGTGAAATGACCGCACTCACCATGGAAATTAGATTCATCTCCTTTATTGGACCTAACAAAAAATCAGCAGAATTAAAGTTTGGTTCTGGTCTCAATTTGATTTTTGGTCCGTCTAATACAGGAAAGTCGTCAGTATTGGATGCTCTTGATTTTATGCTTGGTCGTGAGAGGGAGCTAAAAGAAATTCCTCAGCACGAAGGTTACAATCAAGTCCTATTAGGAATAGAATTCTCTAATGATGATAAATTTACTTTCATAAGAAATATAGGCGGTGGAGATTATGAATGCTTTGAAGGGCTGCATAATCGGAAGCCAGAGGGTAAAAAATCTACTATCCTTAGACCTAAAAAAGGAACACAAAAAATAAGCACTATCTCAGAGTTTATTTTAAAGAATCTTGGACTAAATGAAAAAAAATTAAAGAAGAATGCAGATAATAAGACAGTAAAACTTACTTTACGTAATTTCCTTCCTGTTGCAATGGTTACCGAAACAAATATACAGAAAGAGGCGTCTCCTTATATTAGCCAACAGTATACAGAGAAAACAGAACATAGATCTCGGTTAAAACTACTGCTTACAGGGGTGGATGATAGTTCTCTGCTTCCCGCAGAGATTGAGAAAAAAAGACTATCTCGTACTGCAAAAATCGACATTCTAGAAGAACTGATAGCCGATCAAGAAAAAATACTTTCGGATAACTTATCAGATGATGAAACTCTTGAGGAGCTGAACGAACAAAATGATCGGGTTGCGGGCACAATTCGACAAAGACGAACTTTACTTGAGTCTTCTGAAGAGACTTACAGCCAGTTTATCTCAGACCGAACGCAATTCCGTAATGAATTGGAAAAAAACAATGAGCGACTAGCTGAAGTTTTGGAAATGCTCAGTCGCTTTGAATTGCTAAAAGTACAGTACCAGTCGGACATGTTGCGCTTAGAGAGCATAGGCGAAACTGGTTCTCTAATAAGTGCATTACCATCTGATAGTTGCCCTTTATGTGGAAATAAGGATGTTGAGAGAATCAATCATGATAAATGTGATGGTAATATTTCAGAAATAGTTTCTGCTGCTGTTGCGGAGCAACGAAAAATAGAGGGTTTGCATGCAGATCTTGTTGTTGCAATGAATCAATTGGAATTCGAAACAAAGTCTATCAAGGAAATTGCACCTGAAATTACAGCTAAAATATCTGGTACAAATGAAAAACTATCTCAATTGAATCCGGAGCTTAATTCACAGCGCACCAAATATACTGAGTTATTGTCTGTCAAAAATAATGTGGAGAAATCTATTGGTATGTTTGAACAGTTGGACTCGCTTCAAATAAAGAAAGATCAACTTGAGAAAGAAGCCACAGGAAAAAATAAACCAGATGCAAGCACCACAGCCTTACCTACAAAAGCCTTGTTTAGCTTATCTCAATCTGTCAAAGGCTTGCTAGAAAAATGGAACTTCCCGGATTCTGAAGATGTATATTTTGACAAAGAGACAGGGGACTTTGTTATTAATGGAAAGCATCGGGTTAGTAATGGTAAAGGGCATCGCGCTATTACACATGCTGCGGCGACCTTGGGCCTTATGAAATATACACAAGACAATGAAATGCCTCATTTTGGGTTTTCAATCATAGATTCACCGTTACTTGCTTATGAAGAGCCTGAAGATGAAGCAGATGACCTTCGTGGGACAGATGTAAATGTTCAATTTCTGGACAGCCTTGCAGCTTGGAGAAGCAGACAAATTATTGTTTTTGAGAATAAGAAATCAATTCCGAAAAAATACACATCCGGCGACCAAGTTGTTCATTTCACTAAAGGTCAAACTGGGCGCTATGGCTTTTTCCCTATAGAAGACAATCAGTGATTGTGCATGCCTGTTTTTCGGCGGAGGAATGGAGATAAAAAGGTAAAGTGAATTAACAATGGAGGCAGGAATCACACTCTCTATCGATGGGATCGACTTTTGTTGGTCAAAAAACGGTATTGTCACATTCGGTGAAGACACCTCATCACCTGGTAGAATGATCTTACCATATCAAGTTCCGGCCCAGAGTCGTTATTATGCTCAGCAGTGCATAATAACGACTCTGGGCCGGAACTCACGTAGCCAAATGACACCGAACAGCGGAGACACTGTCAGGATAGCCCTAAACGTTACGTAGTCTCCCCCTATCGGAAAATGAGGATGTAGCAAAGCAACACCTATTTTACGTTTATAAACAGTGGGCTACGGAATTTGGTGGGAATCTAAATCCCCCCTTTTGTAGCGTGACTCGAAATTCGACATTATTTAATGGATTAAACCAATTGAATAACGACCTCTCGTAAAATTACACTATTTTAAACAAGTTGAAGGGATATAAAATGAAGGGGATTACAAAAGAGTATTATTCGTTATTTCTAAAAGCCAAAGAAAGCTACTCGGAACCAAGCTTATCCCTTAATCTCGGTTCCGACCCTTCAAATTACGAAAATATATACAAAAAAATTCAGGACACACTGGAAAGCCAAGCTGGAATAGGGATAGATTCTTTAAAAATCAGACTCCAACTGACTATCGAAGAAAAGATCGATCCAAAAAAGTCGAGTGAGATTAGAGAGTCACTTCAGATACTGGGAACAATCAGAGATGCTGTAAATGGGAAAGTTTTTGACTTTTCAAATACTACAGAATGGAAGGAGTGCATACAATATTCTTTGCTTTTCAATAACAACAGAACCAATAAAGTAACCCATGGCGTCCCTGACGAATATAACCACATAGCCGAGGCACTCTATCATCTCAAAGGCTACGGATTCACGATAGAGTCCATAGATGGATATATAAAAGAAGACGACACAGAACTAAAAAGACTTACAATCGCTATAGATTACCGAGCATCAAAGCTCGGAAAACAAGGTCTATTTACATTCAGTGCTGTCATCGCAAACCGATTTTCGTCTAAAGATCTTCGGTTTTTTTTGTTTAGACGAAGAAGCACAATGCCGACACTACAAGAACCATTCCCACCCTACGGCTACTTATTTAATTTGTTCTGTAAATACACAGGGAAAAAATCTAAATTTAGGGGGAAAGTTGCGGTGGCAAAAATTGACGAAATAAGGGAACTATCAACACATTTAGGCACTATTCATGACTTTGATAAAATGTCACCCTGGGCAAATATAAATGTATCATCAGAAGATATTTTAGAAAAATTAAGAGAGTGGGTTGTATATCCAGAGGTTTTTTACATCCCTCAAATATCTCCTATTCATGGGAAATCTTTATTTCCAAAGATTTTTGAATTAATCCCCACTCTTTCCAGTAATTGCAAAGATGAAATATCAAAAACAACAGCCATTTTGCAGAGAATAGAAGATAAAATGATTTCTGACAGAGCAATATGCGGCGAGTTATCTGAACAAGATATATTTAACCTTTGTTCGGATATTGTAAGCAGAGAAAAACTATCGAAAGTATTGGAGAAGATATCAACTCCATCAAATAAAATTAATAGAAATTATAAAAGCCCACTTGACGCAACCAAATCGAACATAAAAGAAATTCCACTGATAAAATCAGAAAAAGGCTACATTGTAGCCAACTTGGGGACTTATAATATTTCCGTGTATCGAACCCTTCTAAATATCGCCATTGATCATCACCCTAAAGCAGAACAAAAATTTGGCTTTGCAATAGAAGAATTCATTAAAGAAAAACTTAAAATATCCAATGTTAACTTTAACCATAGTTTTAAATACACTGTCCCTGGTTACATAAGAGACATAAGCAAGACTAACCGACACGAAGGGGAATGTGACTTTATAATTGAATCAAGCGAGTATATTTTTCTCATAGAAGTAAAAAAGAAAGGGATAACCAAAGGTTCCTGGTCTGGTGATATTGTTAACTTACTAACAGATACAGCACTTAGCTTTGTAAAATCATTAAACCAGTTATCAATTGCGGAGTTAATGCTTCTGAATGACAAGAAAATAATATCTAAGAATGGTGACACAGTAGAACTTCAAAATCGTGACATTTTCAAACTCGCTATATCATTTGAAGATATGGCCTCGCTACAAACCGATAGTATTAAAAACAGTCTATTGAGAGGTCTGTTCAATACCAATATAAACACAACAGATAATACACAAAAACATATTATAGAAATAAACAAAACCCTTGATGAATTCACATTAATACACGGTGAGCTTTTCACAAAGGAGGGAAAGTATGAAAACAACCCTTTCCACGACATTTCTTATATAAGCACACCCCAGCTACTTACTATTTTAGAAGATACTAATAACAATGAGGAGTTTGCAAAAAGCATATGTCGATCAAATACGGTTGTATTAAGTCTCATGGATTGGTATGCCTCTTATAAATCAGCAAAAACAAATAAACTTATTGAGGAAAACCCATTGGCCTTCAAACACACTGCTCTGATAAATTAACAACTTGTAGTGGTCAAGTAGAACTGGCCACGGTCTAGTAGCGCATCCATTGCTGAGCAAATATGAAGGAATGTTGAAACAGAACTGCGGAGATACTCTTGTTGTTTATGGCTTAGAATATTATTATTTTAGGCTGATCTGTGAACGGACGAAAGCGGACGCATTTCCTGGCTGATTTTAATGTGTGGATTTTATGTTAATTAAAAGTCGCGGTTTTCAATCCTCACATGTAGGGAGTTAGTGGCTAGGTTACGTTGTTTAATTTCAGAGCTTTGATGTGTGGGCATGATAATAAGTTCAGAGAAACCAGACAGAGGAGCTTTATTATCACTGTTGTTATTTCTCTATTCGTTAATATAAAATATATGGGATGATCAATGAGACTACAGGAAATTCGGTTTTCAAATTTCCAGAGCTTTGGCCCTGAAAAAACGGCGTTAGCACTCGAAAATATTACTTATTTAATTGGACCGAACGGATCAGGTAAAACTGCGGTGCTTCAAGCATTGTGTCGAATGTTTTCTTTTGACCCATCGTTGCGAAGAATACTGCGATCAGACTTTCACGTTCCGAACGATGAGCTGAAAACCCCACAAGAAAGGAAACTATGGATTGAGGCTGATTTCATTTTTCCTGAATTGATGGATGAGAATGATAATTCAACAGTAGCGCCTAATTTTAGTCATATGCGCCTTGATGACCCAGATGGTATTCCTCGGGTCAGGTACCGTTTGAACGCCACAATGGGTATGGATGGGGACATTGAAGAGACTTTCGTGTATGTGCTTGAGGTAGACGAAAATGGTTCGCCGACGAACCCACAAACAGTACCAAGATCAGAGAGAAATCAGATACAAGTCCACTATCTGCCAGCGAAGAGAGACCCTTCGGACCATATTGCGTACGGTACCAATGCGATTCTTGGTCGCTTATTGCGAGCTGTAAATTGGGATACTGAACGGGATGCGGTTAAAGGGCTTACCGATCAAATTAGTGAGAGTTTGACAACTAATCCGTCAGTTTCATCTTTTAGTGGTCATCTAGAGTCCATATGGGGTGATCTTCATAAAGGAACCTATTTTGCAGATCCAAAGATTACCTTTGTAGCCTCTGAAATTGAGGCGCTTCTGCGACATTTGTCAGTCTCCTTTTCCCCTGGACATGGAGAGTACTTAGTCGATTTTTGTAGGCTTAGTGACGGTCAAAAATCGATGCTTTACTTGTCTATTGTATTAGCGTCTCAAGCAGTTGGGCGTTCGGTACTTGTTGGCGATGATGAATCTTTTGACCTTGAAAAGCTGCGCCCTCCAGTATTTACTGTGATAGCACTTGAGGAACCTGAGAACAGTCTTTCACCGCATTACTTGGGTCGAATTGTAAACACTTTGAATGCAATGGTAAGCAATGAAGATGCACAAGCCTTAATCGCAACACATGCCCCTTCAATGCTAAGGCGTGTCGATCCTGAACATATACGTTATCTACGCCTTAATCAGGCTCGTCAGTCAAGAATTACGACTATCCAATTACCACCTAAAACTGATGATGCACATAAATTCGTGCGTGAGGCTGTACAAGCCTTCTCAGAAATATATTTCTCACGTCTAGTCGTTCTCGGGGAAGGAGATAGTGAGGAGATTGTTCTTCCGCGCCTGCTTCGTGCAATGGGAGTGCCGGTAGATGAGTCGGCGATAACCATTGCCCCGTTAGGCGGAAGGCATGTGAATCATTTTTGGCGTTTGCTGACGGCATTACAAATTCCTTATTTAACACTTCTCGATTTGGATGTGGCTCGCTACCAAGCAGGATGGGGAAGAATTAAGTATGTAAACGATAATCTGAGAGTTTTTGAACCAACTAAAGTTTTACCTCTATGCTGGCCAATACCAAAATGGGATTCTAAAGAAACGCCTGTGCGCACTCATAATTCATATGAAAATGGGGTTAAAAATATTTTTGATGAGGTGGAAGGTCGTGGCGTCTATTTTTCAAACCCGTTGGATTTAGATTTTTCAATGTTGCTCTCATTCCCAGAAGCCTATGGTGTTCAGAGGGAAGTAGCCGATGAATCGACGATTAAATCTGTTTTGGGGAAGAGTCATCATGACTCTACTCAGTACAGCGCCAGTGAGCAAGAACTGTTCTCTACCTACCACAAATTGTTCAAGCTCGGTAGCAAGCCTGCCGCACATATTCAGGCTCTGGCACAACTGAGCGATGAAGATCTAATGGATCATATGCCAGAATCGTTTGGTAGGCTTGCAGATGCAGTGATTACAAAGCTTGCGGAGTTGCCTGAATGATATCAGTTGATGCTTGGGTTCCTGCTGATGGACTGATATTAGAGCCCAATGCTCTTCGTGCTGCGAAGGAGAAAATTCACAGCTTAGCGCTGACCGCGGGGCCAGGCGCAGGCAAGACCGAAATGCTCGCACAGCGTGCTGATTTTTTATTGAGAACAGGGACGTGTCGTTACCCAAAAAGAATATTAGCTATCTCATTTAAGGTGGATGCTAGTCGCAATCTCAAAGAACGAGTGCGGCATCGTTGCGGTGCAGATTTGGGCTCCCGCTTCGATAGCTATACCTTCCACGCTTTTGCAAAACGTCTTATTGATCGGTTTAGAGTATTGCTAACGGGCAATGAAGCACTTGACCCAGATTTCACCATTGGTAGTCAAAAGATTATTAGGAAGCAGGTCGCCTTTGGTGATCTTGTGCCATTGGCTATTAACATTCTCGAAAAATCCCCCATCGCCAGAAATGCTATTCGTCAGACATATGGTGATGTCTTTTTAGATGAGTTTCAGGACTGCACAAATTTGCAGTACACGCTCTTAAAGATAGCTTTTCAGGGAACTGATATTCGTCAAACTGCAGTTGGTGATACTAAACAAACAATCATGGGGTGGGCTGGCGCTATGGATGGTATTTTTGCTACTTTCGTTGAAGACTTTAATGCGGTGCCACTAAATATGTACCGTAATTTCCGTTCGAAGCCACGATTGTTGCGGTTGCAAAATGAGATTATCCGAAATTTAGATCCCGAATCTGTCATGCCAGAGGAGCAACTCGCTGGTAATGGGGGCGAAGTGTATGCATGGCGATTTGAAAACAGCCAAAAAGAGGCCGAGTACTTGGCTGGCCTGATTGACCATTGGATTAGAGCAGAGCAGGTGCCGCTATCAGAAATAGCTGTGCTGGTATCAAAACAATTAGACTTGTACGCTCATCACTTGATAACCGAATTAGAAGCGAAGGGAATCCCTTATCGAAACGAGCAGCAGATGCAGGACATAACCGTCGAACCCGTTGCTCGATTAATTGTAGATTATTTATCATGTGTCTATGGTCAATGTGAGCCTAAGGCATGGGTGCGTTTGATGAGCCAAATGATCCCGTTTGCAGACGATGAGGTGCAGACCGACGCACAGCAAGAATTCAATCACTTTATTAAGACTCAGAGAAAAAGTGTCGCAATCACCGAGTCGCTTGACGAGCCATTGTCTGGATGGTGGGCGTCTGTCAGAACTTTTCTCAATAAGGTAGGGATTGAAACACTTGTTGCACTTTCCGAAGACTATGAGTCGCATACGAGGCTTAAGGAGGTTGTCAATGATACAAAAATTTGTATCAGCGAGTTACTCCTAATCGAACCCAAATTATCGAAAGCTTTAACAAGGTTCTCTGATGATGAGGCCGTTCGGATTCTGACAATTCATAAGAGTAAAGGGTTGGAGTTTGACTCAGTAATAATAATGGCGGTAGAAAATGAAATTTTCTTTGGTGACCAAGCAGAAAATCGCTGTGCTTTTTTTGTTGGTGTATCTCGTGCCAAAAGTAGACTTGTTCTTTCTCACGCAAATGAAAGGGAAAGACCTCCAAACCACAATGGCCGTTGGGATGTTAATAGAACTGTTCAGCAGGAGTACCTCAACTATGTACTACCGGCGTGAGAGCAACAGGGTAAGTTTTGTATTTGACGAAGGAAAAAGTAATGTCTTCTTGTCACGGAAGTTGACATAAGTGTGAGTAGCATCACGGCACCGGTGAAACAGAACAACGGAATAACCTTTAGCGCAGTAGCCAAATATTTGAAGAGAACTATTCTAGAAGATGGAATTTAAAAAAGGAGTGGTACAAGTGAATATACGAAATCTAGTGATTCTATACATATTTCTCAGCCTGTTAACTGGCTGCGCAACCCAGTCGGCAAAAAGGTCTTATCTTTATTTAGAAGATTCGATGCTTAGGCAGCATCAAAATGATTTGGATGCACTCTTTAATGCCTGGTTACCCCCACATTCAAATAGCGGGCAATGGGCATTTAACACATGGCTAGATTCTCAGAATGCCCATATTGCTTTTTATGAAGGGTTGTCACGCTATTGTGATTCCGTTGCCGGTAAGTTCAATAGGATAAAATCTGGAGGAGCCTATCCAACATGGACAATGGAGTGCTTCGATGGAAATGGTGAGCTATTAGGAAGCATGGTTTCTCAGCCAACAGGGACTATCGGCAACCAAGCCTATTTAACATATTCCATTTCTACAACAAACAGCAAAGCAAAAGAGCAAGCGTGTTGGGTATCTAAAGGTTTTTCTATCAATGAAAGCAAAGAATGGTGTGGTGTCGATGGTTACTTTACTCCTTGTACATGTATACCAACTCCATATTACAAAAAAGAAATTGGTGACCATCACAATTTTGTTGATATTGTTGCACTCCCTTTTACCAAAGTAGGTATCAGCCCCGCAGAAGCAAAGCGCTGGAAAGGTATAAAAATCGCAGCTAGTAACTTTGGTACATATTTGGATTCAGGCTCTGTGGTAAGTAAAAGTATCCCCATCTTTCTTAAAGAGCTTGGGTTTACACCTGAGACAGCCGCACGCCTTAGCTATCAAACAAAAGGAGGGGGACTATTTTCTTCTGTCGAAGAGGTTGCCGTAATGACCTTAAACGCATCAAACAATGACTCTGAGAGTATGCGCCAAGCCAAAGCGTACATGAATAAGGTAGAGAATAAGCGAGCAAAAACAAAAGCCAAGAAAGAACAAAAAACAATCAACGAACTGGCCGCTCTTAATAAAGCTATGTCTGAATTTCACAGAAATGCTGGAGAGTACGGTATCGGATATAAGGTCTGCAACGCGAAAAATGAGATTGGGTTTGTAGAAGAAATTTCAAATAAAAAAGTTAAAATACTACTCAAAGGATTAAATCCGACCGTCAAGAAGGAGTCTTTGAAGCCCTATGAACTAGGCGCCTCATATATAACCGATTTTAAATACACTAAGGTATCCGAAATAGTATGGCAAAACAAGTCAGACTGGTCTGCATGTGAGACTATTGATTTCTAGCTAACTTGGCATTAGCTTATGGTCGCAAATGTCCGCCCTTACACTAAGCATTAGAACCGATTGATGTTGCATAACAGGTCGCTTTTAAGGATTATAAAGGAAGATGAAACAGAATAACGGAAACAAACGTAATGAACATTCGGTATTATAAAATTTTTGTATTGCTTATAGCGCTATTCTTAAGTGGCTGCGCGAGCTTTCCTCCAATTACTCCAAAGGGATTATGGGACGCCACTGAAGTGGGAGAGATTCGTGGAAAGTTAATGGTTGAATGGTATTCTCCTGACAAGTTCATATACCGCCCAGACCCCAATGATCCGCTCAGGTTTATTCGAAAAAAAGAAGGCATTGTTATAGACACAATCACACCTGGAAATATGTTAACCGACGGGGGCTCTATCCCCAGAGTTTTGTGGTTCCAGAGGGGATACTCACCTTGGACGTATGGCCCTGCTTATATCATTCACGATTGGTTGTTTGAGCTCAAACATTGCAATTTCCCTGGAAGCGAGAAATACAATCACCTTGTTGCTGCCGAAATAATGGCTGAAGTTATGAAGACTCAAATCATTAGTGAGAAGGGGAAGGTCGATTACTATTTTAAACATATGAACCTAATTAATAACTGGACCCAAATATATAACGCGGTTCGAGTTGGTTCCGGGGGGCTTTGGAAAAAAGGACAGTGTGAAGCATTTACTCCTAAAAACATGCAAGAACAACCAGCTAATAAACAGTAGGACTGTAGTGGCCAAGTAAAACTGACCACGGTTTAGTAACGTGCCCTTTACTGAACAAAAATAAAGCAGAAATGAAACAGAACTGCAGGAAACCTCTTGCCCAGTGGCTAAATTTTGCGTGCCACTACAGTGTTGTTCGTAACTTAGAATATGCGTTTTAAATGGGTCTGTTAACGACACAATGCAGACGTTCGAGGAAGTTGGCAATCAAAATTGCACGCCCTAAAGCCACAATTCTCTCGATTTTTGAAACATTTTACTATTCGCCAAAGCGGACAAAGTTTTAACAGAAAATCACCATTATAAATGCTCGGTTAGTTATACAGTTATATGTAAAAAATGGATAAATGGCATACCCTGGCCCTATGAGCACACAAACGACATAGGCTTCCTTTGGTACTCAAATATGAGGTAAGTGTTTGTATGATTTACCCTCCAAGGCAGTTTATGTAAAATGGCTAGTTCTCAACGTATGAATGTTGATCTGTCAGGTCTTGTATTTCACATGATCGTCAATTGTAAGAACCAGCCCATCTCATTGATATGAGGAAGAGAAAAAATTATAAACGTCAACACTAGGTACGCTTAATGCAGATTTGTTATATATGGGTAAAACAGTTTAAGAGTCTTCGAAACTACTCCCTAAATTTATCAAGTGATTACGAATTCAGCTTTGATCAGAAACAAAATAGTATTGATCTCTATGAGAAATCGACTTTACCAAAAGATTTTTTTGGTTCAAATATTAGCGGTGTTTCTGCACTTTTGGGAGCAAATGGTTCTGGTAAAACTACCGCATTAGAAATGATTTGTAGATGCATTACAGAGCACTATCACTTCAAAGAAAGTTACATTCTTGTGTATGAAATAGACCAAAAATTTTATCTATCTACTAATGTAAGAGAACCATTCAAAGTTAATTTCAAATTTACTCCAGACAATGAAAATGTCGAGTTAAGTAAACTAAACACCATATACTTCTCAAATGTATTCGATAAAAATTATATTGACTTCAATGATAGAGTTATTGATATTTCTTTAAATAGAAGAATGAACCCCCGATATATGTACAAAGATGAATCATCCAATGTAAAAGGAAGCATCGAAAGACAGATAGATTTTATAGAATCTTCTGAGTTTAAAAATATAAATTTGGACATTCCTAAAAGAGTTGAATATAAAATTTTCAATTCGGCCTCCGAAATATTTAAAAGAAAAAGAAAACAAACAAACCACCAGGCTGATGAACGTGACGTTGAAGATTACCTGAGAGGGATTTTCATTAAAGAAAGATCAGAAAGTAAGCCGAAGAGAAATATTGATAAAACAGCAACATTAATAGCTCAACAATTTTTGGCATCTATTTTAAGTGTAAATAATGATATTGTAGAAGTAATACGTAAAAATATAGGCAAAGAAAATAATACAAACAGTCTTCTCAAAATTATTTCTGAAGAGGCTGATGTATGTATTGGCGAGCACTTTTTATCTGAAATGATTGGGTTGATCATACTTAATATAACAGGTTGGCTGGAAGCATTTGATTATGATTCAGATCTAACTGTTCGTGAAAGTAAGCACTCATTTACTATCAACGTTGAAGATAGAAATTTATGGCATCACCAAAAACTGTCGCATATATTTGAGATGGTTATCGAAGGCAGTGCTTCATGGCATGGACTAAGCTCTGGTCAAAAAGCATATCTGAACATGTTTTGTTCCATTTGGGATTGTATCGAGAAGAATACTGACAATGGTCATAGTCTTATATGTATTGATGAAGGTGATTTATACCTTCACCCACAATGGCAAATCGAGTTTGTTGATAAGTTGCTGAAATGCTTACCTGCCATTTCAAATGGAAAGGTACAGCTCATATTTACAACACATTCACCACTACTTATCTCTGATATTCCAAAACAGTGTGTAAATATAACCGATAACTTAACTAATCAAGAGCTTTTAGGAACTGAAGCCATCGAGTCTCGCGCCATTCAAACTTTTGGTGCAAATCTATATGATATCTATAGTTCATCATTCGATTTAAAGAATCAACGTTCAGGCACCTTGTCATCCCAATACATAGGTAACATACTAGAAATTCTCGATAAAAATTTATTAACTAAGCCTGAGATCAATGATTTAGAGAGCGCACTAGCTATCATCGGTGACGAATTAATTATTCACCACATCGAAACTAAACTTGGTGAGTTATGATCAGTATTTTTGAGCACTTAACTAATGAAACTGATAACGTTGAACAATACCTTGAAGATATTTTAGATGAGTTATGGGGTGATTTAAATCCTAAAAAAGACAACGATGAGTATCGTAGTTATTCTTTACTATCTAGGGTAGAAAAATTTGGAGTCATGGTCTCATCTGATGAGCATAAGAACAAGTTTGGACATGACGCATCTATTAGGCATGCCGGTTTTGCAGATTATATATCCAAAGAAGATAAATTAAAAAAAATCATAACTTCGAAACCAGCTGGTTTTAAACAAATAAAAAATGATATTTACACATTTTTATCGCCTGATGATTTGTATGTTACAGAAGGTGATACTTTCAAAAGCACTGACTTCGGAAAAATTTTATTAAAAACAGTCTTTAATTACACGGCATATAGAAGTAGTAAGCATTGCTATAAACGATACATAAAACTACATTTTAAAGGAGTTACATGCCCTTATTGCAATGAGAATCCTGTTAAAATTGTAGGTAATGAAGATAGAAAAGAAGGTGATTCAAGACTGCTTTTTGATCTTGATCATTTCTATCCTCAGGCTGGACACCCTTATTTGGCGCTTTCATTCTATAATCACATACCTTCCTGTAAAATATGTAATCAAACATATAAAGGCAGTAAAGACTTTTCAATAAATACTCACATCCACCCCTTTCATCGCTGTTTTGATAGTTCATATCAATTCAAGCTAAACAGTAGTGTATTAAGGAATGGTAAAGTAAATAAAGTGACTTTAAAAAAACTTACAGGAGTAATTGATGAACTCTCATCAGATCTTCAGTTAGAACAGCGTTATCAAAGTAATATCAACTTAGCTAGGTTGCCTAAATTGGTCGATATTTTATCTAAGAACACTCACTTACTGAAAACTGAATCAGTAGGGACTAAGGAGTACGACCTATTACTAGGTTTACTAGATGCCTATGGTTTGCAGCGTGATAAGTCTAAAATTATTGAAACCATATATGGAAAATTACAAAGAGATGTAGTTCAAATGTTTGATGTTAAGAAAACAATAATGTGATTTTATCCAATAGATTTTATTTGCTTCCCGTCCCTTTGAGGGAACGTTACAACAGGGGAGAAACCCATAGACCAGGGGCAGGCCTTGTATTTCACATGAGTGTGTCAATTGTAAGACCTGCCCCCCCCCGCACGCTTACTATAATGCTGTTATCCCGCACAGGTTAACGCCTAGTTAGACGATTAAATTGAATTTGGAGTTTGAATTGGAAATTGCATTACCAGTTACAGTGATTTTTGCGATAGCACTTTTTCTTATCAAAGAAGTTATGGAATTAGTCAAAAAAACGCAAACAAAGAAAAGGAAGCTTCGAGCCCTAAAAAGTGTTCTAAAAGAAGAGTTGGAACTTAACTTGTGGACTTGGAAAAAGTTCGAGTCATTATTAACGAGGATTCAAGACGCGGATGAAGGGAGTCGATATGAATACTCGATATCGCCATCAGGTACGGAGCGCTTTGAGTTAGTTAGTACAGATGGTTATGGTACTGGTCAAGCTTTCCCAAGAGTCGTGATTGATCTCCATTCTAAGTTAGTTATAGATGTAGCTGAAACAGATTCTGACATGTATGAAAAATTAATTTTAAGCTACAAAGCCCTTTCTGAACTTCAGTATTTAAGAAATGGAATAGTTGATTTTATTCATGAATCGGAAATGGGTGCAAGTCCTGTCCAAGGGTTTACTGAATATGCTTTAGAAGAACTATCTCCAATCTACGATGATATGGATGCATTTTATCAATATTGCACGGGTAAAAAGCTGACTGAACACCTTCTCAGATAACCGGCTAACAGGGCGTTATTGGCAGATTTCAGGTTTACCGGTAGGTCTGGCCACGGTATAGGGGTCAAATTGAAACACAACTGCGGAAAACCTCTAGCCCAGTGGCCAAATTTAATATGCCACTATACTTACCTATTTTTGGCCAAAACGTTTAAGTTATAATTAAACGTTAATCGGTTAAACGTAGAGCTTTAGAGGGTTGTTGTAGGCATTTTTAGAATTTTATAGAAACGTTACTGCTCTACGGGTATTTGGTAGTGGACACCGGTTATATTTCTACTAACTGTCTATAAGCTAGAGTTGAATAATAAGATATTCCGTTATTTAACAATGGGTTATATGATAACTTTTAACTAATGGACATTTGTCTGTTGACATTTTGATTGTGCATCATCACCGACACAGAATAAATGTGCACCCGACAGCGCTTGTAGAATACGCCATTGAAGCGGGTTGGTGTCTTGCATCTCATCCACTAGGATGTGCTGGTATAAACCGCCAATCTTTTTTGCTAATGCGGGGTTCTTTTCTATGCCTTTAACAAAAAGGTGCAAGATATCATCGTAGTCGAGGTATTTTCGTTCGGCTTTTCGTAATTCATATCGTTTACCGATAGTTTCAACCAGAGAACAAAAAGTCTCATCCAACTCCGTAAAATGAATCAAATACTCAGAAAGCGGCAGGCAGCAGTTCTTTGCATAAGACAG
>CAJXZM010000034.1 GCA_913063125.1 uncultured Gammaproteobacteria bacterium
GTAACATGAGCCTCTATAAAAAGATTAGCGTCTAACCGCTTACAAAAAGGATTCAATATGCCTGGCCAGGAAAAACACTACCGAACCTGCAATTTGTGTGAAGCTATGTGTGGTGTGGTCATCACCCATGAAAAAGGTAAGGTAACTTCGGTCAAGGGAGACAAACACGATCCTCTGAGTCGTGGTCATATTTGTCCAAAAGCGGTGGCACTGCAAGATCTCCACGATGACCCAGATCGTTTACGTTACCCACTATTAAAAACCCCACAAGGCTGGGAGCGTATTAGTTGGGAAAACGCCTTCAATGAAGCCGCGTCTCGATTGCGAACGATACAAGCCAAACATGGCAAAAACTCTCTTGCAATGTATACCGGCAATCCAACAGTACATAATCTAGGAAGTATGTTAACGATTGCTCCGTTTATAGCGTCGTTAAAAACCCATAATCGCTATAGTGCGACCTCTGTTGATCAGTTAGCACCGATGCTTGTGGCGATGAAAATGTTCGGCAATCAGTTACTGCTACCTGTTCCTGATATTGATCGCACCGATTACTTTTTATGTATCGGTGGCAATCCTATTGCTTCGAACGGCAGTATCATGACGGCTCCAGATATAAAAACGCGCATAAAAGCTATCCAACAACGTGGTGGCAAGTTCATCACCATTGACCCACGCAAAACAGAAACCTCCGATGTCGCTGACCGCCACCACTTTATTACACCAGGCAGTGACGCGCTGTTACTGATGGGTATTATCCACACCCTATTCCGCAAAGATTTAGTGAACTTAGGCCGAGCTGAAGACTTTACGCATGGGCTGAATATTCTGCGAAATATGGTGACAGGGTTCACCCCAGAAATAGTCGCACCCCATACCGGCATCAGCGCTAAAGCTATCCGACAAATTGCCTCTGAATTTGCAACAGCTAACAGCGCCTGTTGTTATGGCCGAATGGGCACATCAACGCAAGAATTTGGCGGCCTCAGCAGTTGGCTAATTATGGCGATTAACGTCATCACGGGGAATATGGACGAGAAAGGTGGCATGATGTTCACTCAACCAGCCATCGACCTTGTAGGTCTTTCCAACGTATTCGGTCAAACAGGTACTTTCAACAGCAGAAAAAGCCGTGTCTCTCGCTTGCCTGAATTTGGCGGAGAATACCCTGCCACCACCATGGCAGAAGAAATGCTGACGCCAGGCGAAGGCCAAATCAAAGGCCTAATAACGTGTGCAGGCAACCCAGTGCTATCCGTTCCTAACGGCAAGAAGCTTGAGGAGGGCCTTGATGGCTTAGAGTTTATGGTGGCGATTGATTTCTACCTCAATGAGACCACGCAACATGCCGATATCATTTTGCCACCCACAGGCCCACTAGAACATAGTCATTATGATTTAGGCCTTAACATGGTGAGTATTCGCAATACCGCAAAATACTCACCACCGCTATTTCACCCAGCCCCCGATACTCGTCACGATTGGCAAATCATTCTAGAGCTAACCAAACGTTTCGAAAGTAAATCACCACTTTCCTGGGCCGCGGCAGAGGTTAAGCACAAACTGCTTGATCGGCTGGGAGCTGATGGCATCTTAGACCTGTTGTTACGAACGGGGCCTTATGGCACAAAAGTTTCTCAACTCGAGAAACAACAAAAACAACTGGTTGACCTTCTCTATAACAGACTTTCCAGCAAAAACATTGCTCGGCTTGCGCTGGACCTGAGCCCGTACAATCAAACGAACAAAAACCGCAGCGCACAACTCAGCCTCAAGACTTTAAAGAAACACCCTCACGGCATTGATCTTGGTGTACTTAATTCATGCTTACCGCAACGATTGGCAACCACCAACAAGCAAATTAACCTTGTACCAAAGATGTTCTTAAAAGATGTATCTCGATTACAAGAACGTTTAGCTAACTTGCCAAAAAGAACCAAAGAGACTTTTTTGCTCATTGGTCGACGTCATGTTCGCAGTAACAATTCGTGGCTGCACAATAGTTACCGTTTAGTAAAAGGCAAGAATCGCTGTACTGCATACATTCACCCAACCGATGCAAAGCGACTGCTTATTAATGATGGTGACGTGATCACCGTTAGCTCTAGAACTGGCGAGATTCGTTTACCGGTAGAAGTCACCGAGAACATAATGCCGTCGGTTATTAGTATTCCACATGGCTGGGGGCATTCCAGAAAGGGCAGTCAATTGGCTGTCGCTTCAGAGCACGCAGGAGTGAGTATTAATGATATTACTGATGAAAAATTAGTGGACAAACTAACCGGAGCAGCCGCACTTAGCGGGCAGCCAGTAACGGTCAGCAAGATTGAAGTAAAAGATAATATTGTTCGCTTAAATGATGTTCGGTTGGCAATTGCCACTGAAGAGTAGTTAACGATGTTTATTGTATAGTCTTTTCTGCAACCGCCCAGACAGAGCCTCGATAAAAAGGTTCAGTGCTGCGGCTGTCAGGATTAACAATAATGCCTTATCGTATCGTATATCCTCAAAAGCGGAATCAATATAAAACCCCAATGTAGGGATTCCTAATAAGCCCAAAATTGCCGTTTCCCGCATAATGACTTCCCACCGATATAGCCAAAAGCTCATAAATTGCGTCGATATACGCGGCATAATTTCATAACAAAAAAGAAGTAGCCCTTTAGGATGATCCTCCCGTAAACGTAACTCATCTATTTGATGTTGCAACAGGTGACTGATCACTCCTCCATTGTGAACCGCCAACGCGATAATGGCCGGTAACATCGATGGCCCAACCAACAACATCACAATAAACGCCAGCACAATTTCAGGTAAGGAGCGTACAATTAGAGCCACACCCTGACCAACAAATCGCAAATTCTTTCCTGCAAACCACATCGATTGTGGAGGCAGCAATACCAAAACACATACCCACGTCGCAACCAAAGCCAACATCGTAAGCACGAGAGTATTAATAACACCTGGCAAAATCTCGTTAAACCACAGCATCTGAAACCAAGGTAACAGCAAAGAAGCCGATGAAGAGAACATTGACTGAAACGAGTCACTTCCAAAAGCAACATCACGCAATGGAGATGGCACCAATTCCTCTGTAAAAAACTGCCCCAGATTTTGTAACGATACACCGTCTAAAAATGGAAAAAACACACAGGCTAATACCGTCAACCCCAACCACGTTCGACGATTAAACCACCATTTTTTACTGCCTATTAGCGCCAGTAAAACATACATTAACAACCACGCTTCAGAATAGTGCCCCTCTTTAACCGCTGACTCTAAATGGTAGCCAAGTGTTGGCAAACCAACAAAACCTAACACAGCGCTAGAACGCAGAGCACACTCCAAACGGTATCTAATATAACGCGCCATACGAGGTGCCATCTGTGCTAATCGGCCATAAACAAAACGCGACATCACTCCCGCCTTCTCTTTCAACACCCAGTCAGGATCAGGGTTGGCCTGTAATAACATCTCATAAAATACTTTGGCGAATATACCGGAGTAAGGAATAGCTATAGCCAACAGTCCAGCCAATGGTGACACGCCAATCACCGCTATCAGCAATAGCGCCCAAAACAATTCGTGTATTGCACGCGTCAATGCACAAAACCAACGTACCGGTGCCCACTGATAAGCACAGGCAAAACCAAATCCAAATAACACCCCTACCATGACACCTACAACAGCAAACTGTACCGTTAACACAACTGCTTGAAACAATTCTGACATGGAAGGATAAGACGGTGTTAATGCACCAAGCATTAGTCGTTGTAACTCTGCCCATGGAGAGGTCATGGCAACCTCAACATCCGCATAAAACAAGCAAACGATGGATACCCCTATCAACATCAACGTTGCTTTTGTTGGTAATGAGAGCGGGATTTTTCTAAAGAAACGTTTAGAGAGCCCCCCTTCTTGTCCAGTTTCTTGCTTTTGCAAACGAGGCATCACTGTTCACGACATACTGCAGACAAATCCTGCAATGTTAGGTTGCCCGAAAGCTCATCAAAAACGACGCTGCCATGCTGAATACCAATCACTCGATCAAAGTGCTGCAATGCAAACTGTCGATCATGAATCGCAACAATCACTGTCGAAAACTGTTCTTTTAACTGCTCTAATAATAACCCTCCGTGTTTTTGATCAACAGAGGACACAGGTTCATCGCCTATAAACGTGGTAACAGCCTCCGATTGAGCCTGAAGCAAGCAACGAGCAAGTGCAACGCGCTGCTGTTGCCCACCTGACAGGCTAGAAACCGGCTGTCGCAATAACTCTTGCACTCCCACGTGTTTTGCAATCGACAACACATTATTCCACGCCGATGTTTGTGGCCAACACAAATTCAATAAATGACGAAAAGGTGCACGTTGATGTAACTGCCCCATATAAATATTATGGAACGCGGACAAGGTTGGTACCAACCCCAACGTTTGAGGGCATAGGGCAATCGTTTTAGGAGAGAGTTTGTATAACTGCCGTAACAGCGTGCTTTTTCCTGCACCACTTTCCCCAACAACAGCCACACTTTCGCCTTCGGTAATTGTGAGGTTAATATTCCGCAACACATGGCGGTTTTGATAACCGGAAAAATGGTCAACCAATGCCAACATTAATCAATTAACCCTACGGATTTTGCGACATTAACAATCGGTACATAGTCATCATTATGTGCTGGCACAAAGGATTTACGCGGAAAAGCTTTTAATAGTGCTGGTTCAGACATTTCTAGCAACGCATCGGTCACCTTTTCTGTAAACCCTTTACCAAACCGCTGATCAACATCACCACGAATAGTCCATTGGTAATCTGGGTACGTCGGGGTTTTCCACACCACGGCAACCTTTTCGGTATCTACGCTACCTTGAGCCACCGCTTTTTCCCATACTTTATAATTTACCGCTCCCGCTTGAAATGCCCCTGATTCAACCAACGCAATTGTTCTAGAATGGTCACCGCTAAAACCAACTCGACGAAACACATCATTGGGTGCTGATGAAAAATGTTTACGAACATAAAATTCAGGCATTAAGCGACCGGATGTTGAACCCTTCGACCCAAAGCTAAAAGTAACACCCTTTAGTACGTCCAAGCTTGATATGGATGTCGGTATAATATCTGGCGATGCTGTAAATGAGACTTGCTGTCTGTTAGCAATAAAATACGATGTAAAGAATTGATCTTCGTACCCTTGCGCAATCGCCGATGACCCAGGTACCCGACTACGTGCACGTACGCCAGATAATCCACCAAACCATGCCAACTGAACTTGGTCATTTTTAAATGCCGTCACCGCAGCTCCGTAAGATTTTACCGGCAAATAACGAACATCAACCCCTAACTGCTCCTGCAAATAAGAAGCGATTATAGAAAACCGTGCACGCAAACGACTCTCATCCTGATCAGGTATAGCGGTAAATACCAACGTCTCAGCAGCCTGGCTCGCAGGGGATAAAAAACACCCCAGCACTACTAACATAACCCATACAAAAGACTGATTTTTATCAGTACGCTTCATAAACAACCTCACTTCGTGACCACTCCAAGATCATATTGTGATCCCCTTTAAACAACACTGGCCGTTGTTTTTGCTTATCTTGATATTCATACATCGGGTCGTAATACTCTAACAACAACTCCGATACAAGTTCTCGATAAGCCTGCACACTGCCTGTCTGCTTGTGCTCTCGTAACGCCTCAGCCAACACACCATCCAAACGAGCATGACGTTCACCGCCCAATCGTCGTTTAATACGCGATAAACTCCCCTTCAAATGCTCTTCTAACGCATCAAAAGCTTGCTCTTTTGTATCGTAAATCACCTGGAACCGATCATACATATTTTCTGCATAATCCTTCACACCACGATCAACCCGAGACTCAATGGTGGCCTCCAATATCACAGCAGGAGAAACCGACATACGTGTTTTTAGGGTTTCCGGCAATGCACTACGCCCAATTAATCGCCCTTCATCTTCGACAAACACTGGGGCTATTACAGAGGCTATAGACGTTTTTGCTTCCCTGTGTCTCAACAGCGCAATCGACAGTCTATTTTCAAAATCAATTTGGCTAGGCTGGCCACCCGGCAACATTCCAAAGCTTGAACCACGATGATTCGCAAGTCCCTCTAAATCAACCGCACCATCAAGTTCCAAAATCAACTCCGTTTTTCCTGAGCCTGTTGGTCCTGCAACCACACAATAAGGTAATGTTGCCGCATTAACCTCAAGCTCATCAATAAGGAAGCGACGCATTGCTTTGTATCCACCTAAAACCAACGGGTAGTTAACGCCTGCATCTTTGAGAGCTTGCTGAGTTGAGCGTGAGCGTAATCCCCCACGAAAGCAGTACAAATAGCCTTCAGGGTTGGCTTTAGCAAAGTCACTCCACGCCTTCACTCGTTGCGCCTTGATGTCATCTGTTAACAATGTATGTCCTAACGCAATCGCTGCATCCTGGCCCTTTTCTTTATAACAGGTACCAACTAATTCGCGCTCACCATCATTCAATACTGGTAAGTTAATAGCCATAGGGAAAGCACCCTTACTAAATTCAATAGGGGCACGAACATCCATTAGGGGGGTATCTGACAAAAACAACTGGCGGTAATCTTGAATATCACCTCGATCCATAACCAATCCGTCTACTGTTGGAGGTTGAAGGGGGCGATTCTACCGTAAATAGCGAATATCAACTAACACAATTCAATTCAACTAAACAACAATTGCTCAGCGTCTTCAGAATAGTCTATTGGGAATTCAAGTGTAAACACGCTGCCTTTACCTGCCTGACTTTGAACATCTAAGGTACCGTTAAGCTGTTTCATTAGCTGATATACGACTGACAATCCTAATCCAGCCCCAGCACCTTGCTGAACCGCTCTTTCGTCCAAATCGATAAAGGGTTTGAGAAAATCTTGGGCCTCATCCATGTTAAAACCAGCCCCTGTATCTGTCACCACAACTTTAAGGCTGTCTCCTCCTTCTTTCTTCAGCTTATCCACCTCCAATGAGACACCTCCCTCATTGGTATACTTCACGGCATTCGATAACAAACTGCGCAGGATTTGTTTAAGGTGCTTTGGGTCCAAAAAAACTTTACCATCAATGTCAGAAAATTTATGGGTAAACGTAATAGACTTACTACTCGCCCAACGATCATAAAAATCCAAGGTATCAATAAGAAGGTCAGGTATAGAGAAATTCTTCTTTATCACATGGATATTTTCAATATCGCTCAGCGCCAACAAATCCTCGATAAGGTCGGTCAACCGGTTAGCGCTCTTATCCATAAGATCAACAACTTGACTTTCTTGCCCATTGTTACTGCCGCGCTTTCGTCGTAATAAAGTGACACCACTCATAATCGCCCCCATTGGAGTTCTTAATTCATGGGACATATTTTTCAAAAACCACGCTTTATTACGCTCCGCTATAGTTGCCATTTTATCCGCATTAATCGAATGTGCACGCATGCCCGCACCTTCAATAAGAGGGAACAATGAATCCTTTAATTGGCCATGCTCGTCGCTATCCACCGGAGGCATGTTGGTAACGTAAACCCAAATGCTCTCAAAAAAAACCATGGTATTATCTTCATGCTGAACGTAGCGTTCCTTGTTCCGGCTAGAGGTGGTTAACAACGTAGTAATAAGGCTCTCTTCTTCCCTGTCACCAAAATAATAAGAACGCTTACCTATCCAAATCAACCCAGCACAATCAACCCCCAGCAATTTGAACGACGCCCGCAACAAATCACCCAATTCAGAATAACCAAGAATTTTATAACTTTTTTCTTGAAACCGTACCACTTCACCCAGTTGACTGCTTGCAGACATACTTAACATTGCAACATTACGTGCATTATTCAGTTGTTGTTTAGTGCTCTCAATCATCGCCAACATGTCATACATTCGTTTCACTTGGTATGACAATAAATCTAGCGGGTCATCACTGCGACAAACCCCAACAACACCTAAATCAATAAACTCGGTGACCGTTTTAATTGATTGATCATCTGTGAGTAATAATAACGGCGGGAATTGTATCGATTGCTCATTCTCATGAAATAACTTTACTAAACGGGATAAATTCAAAAAACTGTTTTTCTTTATGTCCAATATGGCCAAGCCAAAGTCATTATTTTCAAATAATTCTTTAGAAATACTCTCGTGCTGATGTACAACAACATTGGCTACAAGCTCTAACGCGGGAGCCAATGCGTTTGACAACGTTTCATCCTGTAGGATGAGCACAATATTTTTTGAATAACTCATTGAATTGCTTGTCTATTCCCAAATTGCCAAATAATAAACAGATGATTCTTATTAGTATAGACAGGCTCTTAAAAGCTGCCACCTCCAGGAAGACTTAGCAAAGAAGCCGCTCAACTTATTAATCCATAAGGTTTTTTTTGCATACCAAGTCAAAGAACCAACAAAAAAAACCTCAATTTTCTTAACAAAGTTTACACTCCATTTTGAACTTTCCAGGGATGGCCTTCATTAACTGCGTCTACTAATTTAACGCTTTTGTTAACAATAATAATTAATTTGGAAAAAGGGCTTACCATGTTTACACGATTCGCACGATTTACTGCGCTGATATTCACGACGCTAATTCTGTTAACCGGTTGTACCCCGCAGGTTAACTTTGACGGATTTTCCTTAGTCGATGATGAAGGCCTTCAATATGGTGAGTTAGAATGGCAAATTGCCGCTAGTTCAGACGGCAACATCATTCCGACTCGTGTCACCATCGAGCCAAATATTGGTGAAGTAGATTTTGTGGGGAGTTTGACAGTTTATCCTGAGCAAACAACAACCTATACATTAAAAGCGGAAGCAGAACGGACAGAAGGCGGTATTTGGAATACCCTAATTAAGGTAACTATTCATATTGGGCCTAGAGTGGATTATTCGCTATTTACAGATGACAACTTATTAGCATGCTTGGAAGAAACAGGGTTTACCCATATTGAACAATTTACAACGTTGTTATGTTTTGGTCGAAATATAGAAAGCCTAGAAGGCATACAGCAACTTACCGCGCTTACTACTATTTCATTGGATAAAAACCCTATTACCGACTTTTCTCCTTTGGGTGAACTACCGCTTCTGATTACGTTAAGCATGACGAATTCTGATATCGCAGACCTTAGTAGCTTCCCATTTATCGCTTCACTCACCAACCTTTCCCTTTATGACAACAACATCAGTGACGTGCGCCCCTTACAAGAAAACACCCAATTAGTTAATTTATCTTTATATAACAATAATATAAGTGATGTTAGCCAATTCCAACCATTTTCAGAACTAGACAGTTTATTTCTTAATAACAATGTCATAACGGATGTTAGCGCGCTTTCCCAAAACACCAATCTACGTGCCCTAGATCTTTCAGATAACCAAGTAAGCGACGGTGTTATTGAGCTCGAAACTCTCACTCGTGTTCTTGCATTAGACTTACGAGAAAATAAACCTACACGCTGTATAGAATACGCACAACTATTCCTGAAACTTGGCCCTGTTTTACTGTTCAATGAGTGCACGTTCCCTTGAGGTAGGCCTCCCGTCTTTCATAGACTTTCACTCTCCCTTTCACTACCCCCTTTTCCTAACAACGCTATACTGAAGTTATTAGCAATAGGGGGTCACCTTGCCGTTAACGCCATTCACCCAAAAACCAACAATCTATCGAGCGCTACTGCTATGCCTATTCATAGTGTGTGGCTCCCTTAATGCCAAACAGCTACAACCCATAAACATCCATAACTATGCGTTAGAGGCGACTGAAACAAACATCACCGCCAACAATATTGAATTTTTACGGGACCCCAACGATATATTTGCACTCGCTAAGATTCATAGCCGTGACGATTGGCAATCCCCACCCCAAAAGGACATAAATCTTGGTTATACACAAGACACCCTTTGGTTACGCTTACACATTAATAACGTAAAGTTCAGTTATTACAACCCCTTATTACAGATCGCCAATGCCCGACTCGATCACATCGAAGTGTACCGAACCACTGATGGCAACCATTTCAATCA
The DNA here is from genome assembly GCA_913063125.1 of uncultured Gammaproteobacteria bacterium. Taxonomy (GTDB): domain Bacteria; phylum Pseudomonadota; class Gammaproteobacteria; order Pseudomonadales; family Ketobacteraceae; genus 42-54-T18. Next base: position 10,061 of record CAJXZM010000034.1, read on the forward strand.
CCTTTACACTACGGGCGATCGCTTAGCTTTCAATACTCGCCCCATAAACCACCCCAACTTCTTATTCCCTCTACATATCCCAGAAAAAACATCGACCTATATTTACTTACGTATCCGAAGTGATAGTGTCATGCAAATCCCTATCCATTTATGGGATGAACGTTACTTTCTATCACAAGACAGGTACCACACATTTAGCCAAGGCCTATTTTTTGGCACCATGGCAGTAATGCTGTGCTACAACCTTTTCCTTAGTATCGCGACCAGAAGAAAAGCTTATCTTTCCTATTCGGCATACATCGCAACAAGTACCCTGCTGATATCTGCAATTAATGGTTATGGCTATGAAATGCTCTGGCCAAATTCTGTTTGGTTTCAAGACAAAAGCTCCGCCATATTCTTAGCCTGCACATCCGCCAGCGTACAAGTATTCTCCATTCATTTTGTTGGATTGCAGGCACTATCAAAACAATTATTGCGCGTTCAAAAAGGCTGGTTAGTCGTCAATATTGGCGCCATAGCACTTTCTCTACTACTTCCCCATCAAATGGTTGTATTACCATTAATATGTTTGCTCATTGTAACGGCCATCCTAAGTTACGGCTTTGGTCTCTTCATGTTGTTTGAAAATAACACCGCCGCACGCTATTACGTTATTGGTTGGAGTAGCCTTATAGTTTGCTCCGCATTTCTTACTCTTAATAAATTGGGGGTTATTCCTTATACTCCCTTTGCTATTTACCTTACTCAACTTGGCATGTGTGTTGAAATCGTACTGTTTTCATTTGCTCTCGCAGAACAAATAAACATAAACAATCGATCTCTCAACGTAGCAAAACAACACGCTCAAAGAAATGAAGCTATCGCCCAAGAAGAACACCAAAAATTAATAGAAGTAGAAATAAAAGCCAACCAAACAGAAATTGAAGCCCATACTATTGCCTCCCAAGCGCAAGCGCATATTGCAGCAAATACAGATTTTTTAGCCACGATGAGTCATGAAATACGCACCCCAATGAACGGCGTGATTGGCATGGCGGATTTATTAAGAACAACACGCCTGACAGACAAACAAAAACGTTACGTAGACACGATCTACCATTCAGGTGAAGCCTTAATCGCCATCATTAACGACATACTGGATTTATCTAAAATCGATGCAGGGAAGATGTCCCTAGAAAACTCCGAGTTCAATATCGATGAATTGATGGATCAATGTATGTCGGTTTTTGCACTAAAAGCCAATGAAGATGAGATCGAGTACTTTGGCGTTGTTAGCACTGACACCCCTAAAGCACTTATTGGCGATACCACCCGCCTTCGTCAAATTATTCTCAACCTTCTTAGCAATGCCTTTAAGTTCACGGAAAAAGGTAGAGTCACACTAACCATCGAACTTGACCCTGCTCCTGACTCTAGTCGTTGTGATCTACTAACAAGCAACCAAAACCAGCTGCGATTCTCGATTACCGACACTGGCATTGGTATTCAGCAAGACAAACTTGACGTTATTTTTAATGCTTATCAACAAGAAGATTCAAGTACAACGCGTATTTACGGCGGGACAGGCCTTGGCCTGTCTATTTGTAAAAAAATTGCTGAAGATATAATGGGCGGAGAAATCGGAGTCCACAGCACGATAAACCAAGGCTCGACTTTCTGGTTTTCTATTTCATTACCGTACATTTCAAGCAGTACTATCGCCCCTATTGAAAAACCCGAGGGTAGAAAATATCGCATACTGGTTGCTGATTTTAATACACCCTTCTCCCAACTAATACAACATCAAGCTGACGAGTTCAATATCCCCATTGAAATACATCAATCATCAACGGACTTTATTGCTGCATTGAAAAAATCAACACTGGATGAAGGCCTAATCCTGTGCATTGGCGAAGGGTTTAAGCCCTCTTCACAAGCAGCGCTTCAAGAACAAATTTCATTACCACCGTACAATACTGTACCCGGCATCATTATTGCTCCCGCGATTAAAACACCACTTACGACAGCAATGGCTTTTCTAGAGCGCCCAATAACAACACCGCAAATAAGCCGCTGGTTTCACACTCATATTTATGGAAAAAACAATCATAAAAAACAATCATCTGTCGCTACCAAGCAATTATTCGGCACCCAAATATTGGTGGCAGAAGACAACATCGTGAACCAACTCGTCATTCGTTCAATGCTCGAGAGTTTGGGGGCAAATATCTATATTGTTGAAAATGGCGAGGATGCGGTCAATCACTACAGAGAACATCACTCGCTGTACGACTTAATTTTGATGGATTGTGAAATGCCTGTAATGGATGGCTACGATGCCGCCAGAGAGATTCACAAAACAGCAAAACAACTGGGACTCGACTCCCCCCTCATCATCGCATTAAGTGCCCATGTACTGGCAGAACACCGTAAAAAAGCAAAAGACTCCGGTATGCAAGACTTTATTAGTAAGCCCGTTATGCGCGGTAAACTTGCCACTTGCCTTGAAAGAAACTTGCCCAAAAAAGATTGGAATGGTTTTGTCCATCCCAGCCTGAAAAAACAAGATACCTAAAGCTTCTGTATGTTAACTACAACTCTCGACTTTCCCCAAATGCTAATACCTGAAACTGATCAGAACTGACGTTATGTTTTTTTAACGCCACGCTTAAATCGACCTCTGGCTGCCCTACCTTTTCATAGGTTAACTGGAAGGTGCCAAAGTGCATCGATATACTGTTAGCAGAGTGTAGATCCATATGAGCAAGTACCGCCTCTTCCGGGTTTAAATGAACCGCCTTCATAAACCACCTCGGCTCATAGGCACCTATCGGTAGCAATGAAAGGTAAAAGTCTCCAAAACGCTTATGTGTATCACCAAAATGTGGCCCATAGCCGGTGTCACCGGCGAAATAAATTGGACCTTTAGAGCTTTCAATAACAAATCCGCCCCACAACGTTTTCATTTGATCGGAAATACCTCGCCCAGACCGGTGGCGAGTCTCAACAAAGGTAAATGTCGTACCTTTATGTGTGACACTTTGGTTCCAATCAAGATCCTTAAATTGCCCTAACCCTTCATCTGAAAACAACCCTCCATTACCTAACCCAGAAATAATAAGCGGCTCATTCCCTTGTTGCTGTCGATAGAGTTTTTTAAGTGTCTCTATGTCGAGATGGTCATAGTGATTATGGCTAATTAACACTACATCAATCGGAGGTAGTGCGTCTAAAGCCACTCCTGGCAACCGTACCCGTGCTGGCCCCGCCCAGCTAAAGGGGCTTGCTCGGTTTGCATAAATGGGGTCCGTTAATATATTCAGATTGTCGACTTGCACCAAAAAAGAAGAGTGGTTAATAAAAGTCACTCGCAGAGCTTCACTACGTTCCAGCATCGGACTAACAACGGAAGAATCATTTTCAACCCAATCCGGCCATGATTCTTTGTAAAACTGAAAACGCGTGAATAACTTAACAATATCCCAGGGGGCTTTGTCACTTTTAATATGGTTCGAAAACACGGACCCATCAAAATTCTGACTTACTCCCCCTCGATAAATAGGGGCAGAAGTACAAGCATTAAGGCCTGCAACAATCAATATGAACAAAGTAATAATGAAAAAGGATTTTTTATTCAGTAGTTTCTTGAGCATGAAGCAGTCTCACTCTATAGGATTTCGCCTTATGCTACATGAGCTTACCCCCTAATGGCGAGCCCCTAATTGTTTATCAACTCCCTCCAGCGCTCTATCAAAAAACAGGGTTGTATCCAATATAGACATCGATAGATCTCCAGAACGTAATTTATCGGCAAGGTCCCCCTTAGCATAAACACCCGCACGAGCTCCGATACGGTTCACCAATACCAAAGTATCACTATAGCTGAGCACTGTTGCAATGCGGCTTTTGGAAACAACGCCCTCTTCCACCGACTCAACCCAGGTGTTAGCGAACAGCTGATCCACTACCTCTTGAAATTGATCAACTGACTGTCCGCCAGTTTTCGCAAAATCTTCAGGATCAATATACTCTTCTTCCATGACTTCCATTTCTGGCAAGGGTAACCCTCCTATACTAATGGTCGAAGCACCAACACTAGAAGGCATAGAAAGAATACGCCGCAATTTGTCTAATGATTCATTGGCACTCTCATTACCGCCCTCATTACTACCCTGGCTACTATCCTGTTTATTACCTAGTGACGGGGTCCCATACAACGTAACCAGTTCACTAACCCGCCCCAAAAGAACATCAATATCTTTGGTCTCTTTTCCCGTAACAACACCAAGAAGCTGGTTCTCGACATCAACCACTTTTCTCCATTCCGGACTATTTTGATGAAAGCTTTTCAGATTAACCATCAACACAACAGGTTTCCAAGTAGCCTCAACAAACAGTAAAAAACCACTCGGCAATGTTTCTTTCGGGAATTTTTGAGCGATATAATCATCCGTTTTACTTATGGCTTCTTCTTTTTGAAAACGTGCCTTCTCAGTGCTAATTAAGCGTCCCTCTATTAACTTTGATCGGCGTTTCTCTGCTTTATTAAATAAATCCATATCCTCAATGCATTCATCCACTGCCTGATAATCATCCGTAAAACGCTGATTCAGCGTCTCAAGAATAGAAGCAACTTTGTTATAAACCGAATCCCTTTTCCCATCAAGCGAAGGTGTCCATTTAATACAGGTACTCCAAAGCGTATCAAACAAAACCTGAAGAGGATTCCTCGCATCAAACATAAAATACGGATCATTGATCGCCACCCAGACAAAAGGGATCCGCATATGATCCAGAAGCATCTTTATGCCAGGGTGAATATGTGTTTCCTGATCAAGGTAAACAAACATCATTGAAAGTAGATTCAACGTATCAACGCTTTCTAACACTAGCCCACAATCATGAAGATCAAGCACCTGCTGAACCTGAAAAGCTAGCGAAGGTACATCCTCATCAATAGGAAGATACATCTCACTGTCGAAAATTTGGCCATCGGAAAAACCATCTAGAGAAAATTCTGGTAACGGAAATATCTCTAACATACCTTCGGCAAGAACCTCTCCTTCTAGAAGAGGTAATCCAGGGTCCACAGAAATCAAATATCCCAATGGCTGGCAGCCTTCTCTTGCCGCCTTCACATACCCCGACACAATGGACAACACCGATAATGAATCCAATTCGGCACCATCACTCATGTCATTCAAAATACCTTTCCTTTTAATAATTGACGCCTCTCTCGCATACTCATCTTCATAACGAAAAGCAACATCCTCATCGCTAAGTTCTGGCAAATGCAACCCCACCACCCCTTGCTCTGTTTGTCTAAGCAGCTCTTCATATTCTGAACTAAGGGTGCTCAACAATATGGCAAGCAATGGAATTTTCTCATTATCATCCAAATCCAGTGTATGTATGGACACAGAGATATAACGCGCCAAATTTTCAGGGTTTATTGGGTTATACGCAATTGAGAGATGATGTTTATAGCGTTGTTCTAGGTGATATGTGAGCCTAGCTAATGCCACACCATTTTCGACTTTCATGATGCCTACATATTTATCAACAATCCGCTGCTTACCTTGAGTTACCGAACATATCCGGTTCTCACTGGATTCTACTTTTAAACTAACGCTGCGTTGTTTATCCGTCTTTGCTAAGTTTTTAAACCCCATTTCAATCAAACAAAAAATACTCGCGAAAAGTTTCGTCTTTTGTCCGAAAATCCTCTCTGCGGATTTTGCTGAAATATCCTCTATAGCAACCCCTTCCAACTCCGTTTTTTTCTTAGCCACATCCATATACATCGTCATCATGGACTTATTTAATATATGACTCAGATAATTCTTTGCATGCTCAAAAGCATTATTTGCTGACAATGTTTTTTCAGTCATGAATGGGTCTCAATAGCAGGTATAAACAGTCGCTCTCTATGTCATTAGTTTAGACCGCGAACCTTTATTTTCCACGAATGTATGTTATTTGATCAAAGAAATACCCCAATATTACTACCGCCTGCATACTAGTGGCCTTTGAAAACCCCACCTATACCATGAATCCCTCTGGCACCGCCCTCTACAGCCAACATTTGCGCACTGATAAAGCGCTAAACTTGACCCGTTAGAACTCCTAACAGATTCCACATATTGTGCTTTATTTAGCCCAGTGTATGGCATACCAATTGCCGTTTTTGCCCTTATCTATCAACACTCAAATAACAATAATTCAATATATTCTTGGGACAAAAAAATGAAAATATCACACCCGCTAATTCGCTGTACCTGGGTTTTGTTCAGTGCACTACTATTAACCGCCTGTAAAGATGCCCCTCCTGAAGGACCTGCAGCAGAAGGGCCTTACTCATTGTGCTCCTACAAAAATAATCTAGACGCCGAAGGTTATGCATCAGCACGTTTATCCTACCCCTGCGAGCTCGATTCAGAGTTGCTACCAGCGATTACGCTTACAGGAGGCTACACCAACATTAAAGAACAAATGTATTGGCTAGCTGACCACCTTACCCGTCATGGATACATTGTGCTTAGCGTTACACCCAATAATATTTTTGGCAGCGTTTCCTTTTGGGAACAAGCACACCAGGATGCATTTTATCAGTTGTTAAATGAAAATCAGCGACCCGAAAGCCCAGTGGCGAATAGGATTGATATAGAGCGCATTGCATTAGCCGGATACTCCAACGGTGGTGGCGGTGCACTAGAAGTAGCCAATACACTCGGAAACGAAGTGCATTCTGTCGTTGGTATGGCACCTTATATCCCCATTATTGGTGCCAGTGTATTCGACAACCTCAGTGCTAATACATTGCTATTAGCAGGCAATTTGGATTTTACTGCATTCCCCCCACTGATCAAATCAACACACAATGACCTATCAGAGGGGCCATTAAGGTTCTACGCTGAATTCAACTGGGTCTCACATTTTGATTGGATAGCCTTAGGCCGTCAGCACAATAAGTTCAAAGGTATTATTTTATCTTGGTTAGACATGAGTTTAAAAGGGTCTAATCAATATGAAAGTTATCTAGTGGGTGAGGAACATCAGGAACACATTGATGTAGGTTGGTATAAAGAATATTTGTGGAATGACTTTTAAGCATCAACATATCGATAAACAATCCATACGATAAAAATCTTGGTACATGTGATGACGCATCTACCAAGATTTTTTCCTTTAATTTCATTAACGCGGCCTGGACAACCAAATATGTCGGGTGCCAACAAGTGGATATCCCAATTAAGCTCGGCGTTAGATTTCATATACTCATTCTGATGATATCCAGTCCAAATAAGAGGTTGATTTGAATAAGCATTCTCTGTAATCCGAGGAAACAACTACTAGCTCACAATTTGAGTACAACAGTAGAGTTGATTACTTTTTAGCTAGACTCAGCGCACAGTAGACAAGCCTCGATTCACACTACTATGTCAATCAACAACCACCACGCCTGGTAATCTGTTTGTGAAACTTCACCGTATACTACTGTTACCAATATTTGGCCTACTGGTTTGCCTACAGAGCGCCTGTTCAATCAATGTACCGATAGTACTTGAGGTTTCGAGCATAGAAAGCGAATCTATTATGCCCGCTTATAACAAAGTCGTTATCCAGGTTCCTAACCAAATCAGCTCAAAGGTACACTCCGAGCGCGGGCTCTTAGCCGTCGGTGCCGTTAACGAGTGGAACCTAATGGTAGGGCAAGCATTGGAGGCCTCCCTTGTCCCCTTCTTTGAACGTTACTTTGATAATGTAGAAATACAACTCGGCGGCAATCAAGAAGAATGTGATGACTGTAGCCTCATCGTTCGCCCTAGAGTAGAAGACATTTTGGTTTCAGCCGTAATGATGCAGGCGGAAATCACCTTAAAAATGGATATTTTTGACTCGCTAAACCGTCCTTTGTTTACCTTCTCCGCAATTGGTGAATCTAGCTTTTTTGGTGTTGATAGAATTGGTATTGGCCTGGTCAGCTTATGGGTTCCATTAGTCAGCACCGTGTTGGGAGAGTCCGTCATATCCCACTCAGCTGAAGCCGCCTTTAATAATGCTTATAAAAAATTGGGGGTAAAAATAGAAAAAGAGTTACACAATGGGAAACTAGCACGAGTCTGGTTGCCAAAAGAATTACAACGTAAACAGGCATATGGTCGCTATGAATACGCCGCCGAGCGTACCGCCAAGCATAAAGGTTGTAACTTAACGTCAGACGGATTGCAGTTATCTAAAAAAAGCGGCTACGTAGAGTATTACAACGCCTACTGCTGGGGACAGGATGTTTTTCAAATCCGCTGTGAATACGGTAATTGCGCCGCTAGATCAACGGATATGATTGTTGAGAGAATGTGATATTAAAGGACTAAGGTTACCCACCCCCGTTTTCTTTACACTATTCTGATGCCTCAAAATACCGTTTGAACAGGTATTTATCTTCAATATATGTATTCGACAGCCTATTGCGCCTTATTAATAATTCAGTAATAACTATGTACAGAACTCATCGTTAGAATAGACATCCCCCTGTAAAATTGGCTCCTCCAAGAAATGCTGTTGCATAAAATCACGCAAACATTTTGCCTTCGCATTTAATAATTTGCCACTAGGCCATACAGTAAATATGTCTCGAACTGGACCATTCCAAGGAGTGAGTATTTGCCGCAACACCCCTTTATTCAATTCATCGTTGACCTCACTAATAGGTAACAACGCTATACCTATAGCATCACAAGCAAGTTGGCTAGCAAAACGAAGATCATTTACTGACGTTGTATATTTAGGGTGTAGCTCTACCTGTTGTTGCGTCTTATTATTAGTTAATTTCCATGCAGAAAAATTATGAACGCCTATTATACGATGTTGATGCAAATCATCCAGAGTAGATGGCACACCCTGCAATAATAGATACTCTGGCGAAGCGACAAGTATGGTACTTATTTTACCTAGGCGTTGTTGATATAATAGAGAATCATTTTGTGGACCTATTCGTATCGCAATATCTGCCTGTGCGCTTATTACATCTTCTGTGGTGTTATTTAATTGAAGATCCAAATCGATATCAGGATAGGCTCGAATAAATGCAGACCATGCGGGCTGTAATAATCCTAAAGAAATATTAGTAGGTGCTAAGACTTTTAATCGACCACTGAGCTGATGTTGATCCGCATTAAGAAACTTTGACGTTGTTTCAAATTGCTGCACCAAGTCCGCATAAGCCTGAAAGTAAACCTCCCCCTCTTGAGTCAAATTAAACTGCCTAGCAGAGCGGTATATCAGTTGACTTCCAATATGAGCTTCCAATTTTTGCAAACGACGAGTCACAGTTGCCGCGGGCAATTGCAATTGCTTAGCCGCTGCAGCTAACCCCCTGAATTGAACGATATGTATAAATAAAGCGATGTCATCTATCATAATTGCAAATATGGAATCTAAGGTTACATTAATGCCTGTATTTCAATAAACAGTAATTCTATAGACTTATTCAACATTATTAAACACAGTAAAAGTAGGTATTTATGAATAAGTTATGGATTAATGCAAGTATCGAGGTTCTTGAGGGCAAGGATATTCAACAAGCAAGAGATGCCTTAAACAACCTGGCCATTGAAACCCGTAAAGAACCAGGGAATCACAAATTCAGTCTGCTTCAACAACAGGACAAACCAGAAAACTTTACTTTGTGGGAATGCTGGGACAATGATAATGCGCTACAACAACACTTGGCCGCAGCGCATACAAAAACTTACCTGGCACAAGCGTGGACAAAATTGATTTACATCCAACGTCTGCAGATTATAGAACCGAAAATAACTGGAGCAGCAACATGAAACAGCGACTTATTTTCGCGCTACTCATGTCATTTATCTTGTCCCTACTAATGACATGCTGGGTAACTTTGATCAACCTTGGTTGGAGTCAGGCGTTTTTCGCACAATGGCTTCATGCTTTTTTATTAGCCTGGCCTGCTGCTGCACTAATAGCATTCACCTGTAGCCCTATGATTCAAAAATTAACCTTAAAAATCACTCTTTAATTTGTAACTCAGAAAGGATTACTTTATGAATATCCATCGGCATAACTATGAAACCCTAGGCTTACCATTAGGTCCTTATGTTCACTCAGTTACACATCAAAATACGCTCTATACATCTGGCTTAACGGCATTTGGTACACAAGCGGAGCATGGCACAATTAGTGAGCAAGCCAAGGCTATATTTAGTCAACTTGAGGTGATTGCTGAACAGAGAACTACATCATTACAACATCTAATTAAAGTCACAATTTTTGTCACTGATTTAACCGACATAGATAAATTAAGAGCATTTTTATTGGAATATTACGGCGAATATTTACCCGCAAGCGCACTGATTAAGATAGATTCTTTGTTTGCACCAAATCTACTTATTGAGATAGAAGCTATTTTCGCCCTATAGGGATTAGAGACAAACGCACACCATTGTTTGAAACGTTAGTTCAGATCGTCGAATCAACAAAAAGCTGAGCTGATAAGTAAGGGGTCATATAATGATCCCTTTAGAGCAGTTAAACGGATCACTCCTTGTTTTAAACCAACTTCACCCAGCCTACCAGAAAGCACCTTCGCATTTTTGGGGCACCAGCAACAACGAGTAATGATTGTTCCAGAGCATTGCCATAACAACATGCTGCAGTAACGTATCAATAAGCAAAGGATCAGCCGTGAATAACCATGACTTTGCACAATACCTTGAATTACGTACATGAGAAGGTGTTGATCTAGATACTGCTAGCCGGTAGGTATTGATGCGAGAGCTGGACGCTTCTGCGCCCAAGGAAATTCACGTTCCAATTGCCCCGCCAATCTAAACAAACACGCGTCGTCCTGAAACCCAGCGGTAAACATCATGCCGATTGGCAATCCGTCCTCACTCCACTGCAAGGGTAACGATACACTTGGGCTTCCCGTGATATTAAAAGCAGGTGGAGCCGCTACCCAATCGAAATTTTTCTCTTGCAGCCCTGACATCATAAAAGGAAGAAGCTTTTTTAGTACCGGCCCTAAACCGATATAAGGCGCAACCTGGGCACCAAACTTCTCAATCCCATGCACCAGATATTCGCCATGAGGCACCGGGGATTTAGCTAACGTTGGTGTGAGAAACACATCATAGTTCTGCATGAACTCATCAAAGAGATAACGTTGGGCCGCTAAATCTCGGCTAACCACTTCCAGTGTTACCGACGACAGTGCTTCGCCACAGCTAGCCATAATCCATGTTTCCGGTTCGAATTCGTCAGGTTTAATCTTACGTCCCAAGACACGTTGTGCTTCTTGAATATCCGCGGCGGCGGCACACATCATACGCATGACATGCCCCTGCCCGAGCACCTTGCTGTCCAGAGGCAGTGCGGTCTCAACCACATCATGCCCTAGCGTTTTTAGCTGATCAACGGTACGTAATAAAGCCTCTCGACACTCAGCACTTATTTCACCGTCCCTGACAAGTGGCTCAGCACTCCACGCTATTCTTAATTTTCCAGGCGCTATCGTTACTTCATCTAAAAATGGGCGAGCAGGACGTTCGGCCACAGAAGGACACCCAATATCAGGCCCACAGGTCGCATCCAGTGCCGCAGCGGTATCACGCACGCTGACACTTAACACACCTTCTTGCACCTGCCCAAACCAAGGTTCGCCACCCTGAGGTCCGTACGGATTACGACCCCGAGAAGGTTTAAACCCAACCACACCACAACACGAGCCGGGGATTCGCAATGACCCACCGCCATCACCACCGCTAGCCATCGGCACTATACGAGCGCCAACCGCTGCGCCTGAACCACCACTAGAGCCACCCGACGTACGATCCAGATTCCAAGGATTACGGGTAATACCGTGCAACAAGGGCTCGGTGACACCAAAATACCCATTCTCGGGGCAGTTGGTCTTACCGAAGATCACTAGCCCCGCTTTTTTGAAACGTTTAACCATTTCACTATCGTAATTGGGGACATAATCTTTATAAGCACGACTGCCATTTGTCATTGGCACGCCCTTATAGGCAGCCATCAAATCCTTGAGCAAAAAAGGCACACCCTTAAATGGGCCTTCCGGTAAACCGATTTCAATAGTTTGATAAGCCAAATCATCCATATTATGGATGATCGCATTGATCTTTGGGTTGACAGCATCCCGACGCCGGATGGCTTCACTCAGCAAGTCGCTCGCGCTAACATCGCCTGTTTTCACTAATTCAGCGAGCCCCAAGGCATCGTATTGATCATATTCAGCAAAGCCTGTCATTTGATTCCCTCATATTGTAATGACCAAAAGTCTAGCCAGGGTTATTCTCAACTATAAGGTAAACCATAACAGTTTGTTTGCAATAGCGACAAAAACTCAAAACCGCTTTAATTTAAGAAGACTATTCGATTGTGGCGTAAATACGTCACTAAGCTGAGTTAACACTCACTAGATCCACTACTTTGAATCAAAACAGAAAGCTCACATTTCATGAACTATCGTTCACAACATGCGAATCTTTTGCCGTGATAAAAACAAAAACGGGAGCCTAATCAGCTCCCGTTATAAATACGACTCAATATATTAAACGCCCAGCGCAGCCATTTGAAACTGCCTTACCATTCTTACTGCTGCAGCCTGTAAGCAAGTAACGTATTGCTCTTTATTATCTTTGAGAGCTCGAACAAACATCTATCTCGTTCATTGAACAGTTCTTTGCTTGCTTACCAAACAACGATAGAAACGTTAATACACGTTTAAAAGTAGGCATAAATCATCCTTAATTTAGTCAATGTCTTAAGTTATAAAAAACATAGGTGATGCAACAAAGACATTGAATAGATAAATAAATGGGCTATTTCTTTACATGAATTCCACTTCGATTCAAACTGGCGCCTAAAACTGGAACAATGTGGCCACAATGCACAATACAATTTATAAGGATATAACATGGGAAATGGTGTAATGCCCTACGTAATCGATTTGGATTTCTTATCCAAATTTTATGGCGCAGAAGACAAAGAACTCAAAAATGAACTTCTAAAATTGACAGAGCCCTATATAAATCAATTTGATGAGGACTTCGAAATTGAGGATGGGTGGCTACCCGCCAAAGAAATACTCCATTCGTTTTTGAATGGTGAAAGTGACAATCTCGGAGAGAACACAGCCAAGTGCTGGTACATCATTGAACTTATCATTCAATGCACAGGAAAATTGATGAATAATGATCAATGGTATCCTGGGGGTGACATCGATTTTTTCTATGGATATGATGAATTCAACATAGCCAAGATAGATCGACTTGATAAGATCGCGATAAGAAGCTCAGACGATTTCCCCACGGTTTTTACCATTGATCGTAGCGACTTCCCCCAAGCAAAAAATAACATTGTGAACAGCGATATCGAAGCATCGCAAAAAACACAATTTGAAGAATGGATTGCCACCGCTCAATCCAAAAATAGCGACTTGATTTTATACTGCTACTAACCATGTCGGCGCCTACAATCAAGAAGCGAGTAACCATTTCAAAAAAACGGTGTGATACTGGCTAAATGCGAACATCAACAGAATGATCCAGCCAAAAAGCTGGATCAGAATATCCGGTGACTTATTATCAATAATATACCCACGATAAACCCTACCTGCCATTAGGCTATTCACTTTTCCTGGAAACCAAATACAAGGGATGATAATTAAATAAACAGCCAGAGATCTAAGAAACAGATCACTATCTTTCTCAACAACCCCAATTATCGCCACTATAATTGAAAGCAAACGATTGATATAACTTCCATATTTACTCCACATGTTTAAAACCTTCCTTGTCTGCAAATCACCTTAACCAATAACCCCGTCAACTGGGCTTTCATAGTGCCCCAGCCATATCCGTACAGCCTTTTATTTTATCGGAGCTAACGCTTTAACCAACGCTTGAATTTCTTTACTAATGCTAACCAACTCTCTTAATAGTTGAGAATTCACATCTAAATGCCCCTCATACTCCGCCAAATTACGAGCCTTATGACACTTATCTAACACACGCCACTTCGCATGACTTAAGCCCAAGGTATGCTCCAGACATTGAAATACAATATAACGATTATCTGAACGGCCATGCCAACGTAAAGCCGCTAACGACTACGCATGAGCAGCACCATACGCTAATGAAAACTGACTATCTTCACTTAAACCTTGAATTTGCGTATCGTTAAGTTTGATTTTTGCCGCTCGTAACATACCCGCAAACTCCGACGGGGAATACAGGGTGGGATTCACAGGTCGTTGCAATTGAGCCTCTATAGGAGCAAGCATCTGCATAATCTCGCTATAACTTAACTCTTCCCCCACCAACATCACATCCACATCACTCCCAGCATGATCCTCACCCTTGGCTATTAGGCGTTTTACCAGCAAGGCGATAGCATCCCGAGCTTCGTCATTGTTAATTTGGTAACGAATATCCTCATCAAAATCAGCGGTGGGCAGCCGTTCGCTGTCAAACTGGTTGAGCAGTACAAAGGTATTTGTGTAATCTGCGATGATTTTTACCAAGCCTTGCGCTTCGGGCAGACTAGTCTGATCTATCACATTCTGCTGAAACAGGCTTAAGGTTTGCTCCAACTGGTGTAATTGGCCTTTGTGTTGCTGCAATCGTACTTCATTCAGCGTATACCCTTGCACCAGGTGCTCTTTTAAGCGTGCAGTAGCCCATTGACGAAACTGTGTACCCTTTTTGGAGTTAACACGATAACCAACTGAAATAATGGCATCCAGATTGTAATGATCAATCTCACGCTCAACATCACGCTTACCTTCTGTGCGAACTATCCGGAATTTCCGGATAGTTGAACCCTCCGTAAGCTCCTGTTCTTTATAGATATTTTTTAAATGTTCATTGACTGTACGTACATCTCGATCAAATAACTCCGCCATTAGCTTTTGACTGAGCCAGAGAGTTTCATACTCACCATCCAACTTCACCTCAATTTGGTTGCCTTCCGCTTCAAAAATGAGTATTTCATGATTCATAGTACTTTCCTTGTAACTAACTGAACATTCATTATGCCAGCATGTTCCAGAATAGAACTTACTGAATTGATACCAACTGGCAAGCAATACTTCACAGTTGGATTTTGACCTACCACAACATGGTGCTCTTTCATCAACTCAAACCGGTGCAACCCAATGATTGACCACACACATCAACTAAAATGCCACTCTTTTTCAGGTTCCAAACCCTTATGGAATTCAATAGAATGAATATCAAACCAAATTGGTAAAATAAACTTCACATAAAAGGTTTTATTGATGGCTTGCGGCGTATCTAAATCGTCATAGGTTTTGATCTGTACCCGGTCATCCTTCTCCTGCCATTGCTGACATAAACGCAATTTCTCATCCACCTCCTTCGGCCCTGACAATAGAAACCCTAAGTGATCAAAACCTGGCGATTGAATGCACGTATCCGCGCTCTGTTCTACTAGAAAGATAAACTGACTGGTTTCAGGATCTGTACGCATCAATAGTTTCTTCTCTTGTAACCGAGCGTCCACCATAGGCACCTCAATCACTTCGAATCCAAAAATTTCGCCGTAAAATTCGCTAATAGATGCTTTTTCTTTTGTTAAGGTACCAGTGGGAAGGGTTAATTCCATGTGGTTGAATCGTAATGTCATAGAGGATGGCCTTTTTTATATTTTTATTATCACACAGCCAGCTTAATTAACGCTCAGCCGATTCACAAGCTTAACGCATAGATATGACGACTCGGCATAATGAAAATCTAAAGCAGGTTTTAACGATTCATTTGAAAGGTTTAACGCTTTAACCTCATCATAAGGCAATAGCACGCCAGAACATCTGTTCTATCTAATCAGTAACTCGAAGCTCTGTCTTGTCTGCAATAATGCTCAATGCACCTAGTATTCTGATTCCGCGTTAATAACAGCCTTAATTGCCTCACCCTCGCCTTCACGTTCGCTAAAGGTAAATTCACATTCTTTTAAGCTGAGTTCGGCAACAAGTTGCTTTAGGAGGTCAACATTTGGTCCCTTATTTCTTTTCAATCCTGACAAACCGAGCTTTGTCGTAGAAACCAGCTCAACTTCGCAGCTGTATTTCAGCACCTTAACAGCATCAATAAAACCCTGAATAATACAGCGATGGGCTGTTGTATCAACGACATCTTTCTTTAAGTATCGACGATTTTCACCATATTCAAGTACCACTTCATACCGACCAATACGAGTATCCGTAACACAACTACCAATCGAGTATATCCTTACGTTTTTCATCTTCACTCCTTGTCAATACTGACATTCCATTCTTGATAACAATCAATAGTATTTTGTCCCGCTTAAATACTATTATCTACATCCATCAATTCCTCAACCCTTTTCGGGAGTTTCCCAGTACTAAGCAAAACCAGTTTCTGCCCGGCACGTGTCATAGCGACATAAAGTTTTCGTAGAGATTCATTTCGGGCAACAGCCTTTTCATCATCATTAAGGTCAACATTATTATCCATCAGTAACATATTACCAACACCTAAAACAAACGTGACTCCAGATTCCATACCAGTACAACTGTTAATGCTCATCAAACGTATTTTGTCTCCCAGATTATTTTTTAAATCTTCCGGATCGTTACAATTTACCACATTACCCAAACCTAAGATATTATCGAGCGATCGCTTAACTACCCATGGTTTAATCCCCGGGGCACACAGAACCATTACCTGATGTAACGGCACATGTTCTGCTGCCACGCAGGCTTTTATCTCATTAAGGAAGCGAGCCTCTTCATCCTGCGGTGTATTACTATAGATAACCCTTGGTTTCGATCCGTGAGTCATTTTTTCCAAGTTAGGTTTTATAAAATCCTCGGAGTCTTCACCAATTTCATCTAGCAAAGTATTAGCTGCTACCAATATTTCATAGGTCGTTCTATAAGAATAATTTAATTTTTTGGTTCTTCCCCGAACATTAAGGCCCACTCGCTTCCAGCTCAATCGACTTTTTAGAAACCCTTGATTAGGATCCGCGCAAATAAATAACATACCGTTATCCGCAATAGATTTTTTAGTAAGTTGCAACCATGACGGAAAGAAAAACTGTGCCTCATCAATCATAATATGGTCATACTTCTTTAGTCTGTCCGTATCGACTGCAGACAATCCTAGCTCTCGTATATACAAACTGGGCAAATACCCATTTCGCTTACAAGCCATTGCTGTCATGGACACCTCATAAAGTTTCCAGATACAGTGTCGCTGAGACCGCTGTAACGCAAAACCCCGCCCATGACGTTCATATTCCAAATAAGCTAATTCATTTTCGATTAGATGCTCATTAATATATTCAATCTCTTCCCAAATTTGGCTGTCAGATAACGTAAGACTCTGGAAAGACTGACTTCTCTCAATAAAAACTGCCTCTTTTAGTGGCGCTAAATCCGCGTCAAAAAATAACGCCTTCGTATATCCACTGACTGCACTCTTTTGTGACAAAGCGAATGAATGGAAAGTCCTAATCGTAAGGTTTCTAGGTTTCCCCCCCAGAAATTCTTCAAATTTATACTGAATATCAGCCACAATCGGTTTGTTATGTATAATTAATAAGGCTTCCTTGTCCGGGTATTTCTTGCAGTATAGAATTGCACGATTAATCAGTATTAACGTTTTCCCGCAACCCGCCACACCATTAATCAACCTGACTGAAAACTTATCCTCGTCTGTCACGGGCGCTGGCGTCTCTCCAAACATATCCAGCTTAGTCGCATATTCCTGGTCATAATCCAAAAAAAAGTGTTCTAGATTAGCGCTGTTATTCCGATCAATAGATTCTCTTCGCGATGTACAAGCCGCTTTGATGTGAGTTTCTGAAAACAAAATTCTTAACATCCAATGATATTGTTCGAATGTTGTCTCAACTAAATGAGCACGAATCAGTTCATGCCCCTCATCAAAAAACACTTTTTTCTCAATCACCGTAACCTGAGTTAGCTGCCCATCCGCAATGTCAAACATCGAAGCACCGGTATCTGTCACTGCCAGATAGGCAATCTCAGAAAAGTTCTTTTTAAGAACAGCCCGATTAAACCTCAAATACATCGAAAGTTGCTCTGGGTTAGGGTTTTCAGGGTGATAACCCAACATTAGCCATGACTGGCAAGGTCCTTCTATTACCACCTGGGCAACGTTAACCTCATCATATACAGGTGTACGTATTTGATAATGGTCTTCAAGGCGATCGAACACCTTCTTAAATTTTCGCCTAACAGACAAATCAAGATATGGTAAAGAATCAGTATAAAGAGCCAAGATCGTTATTCCCCAATTGAGTGATAATATGCGGCATTGACTAATGAACGGTAGGCCTCAATTCCTTCCAACAAGAGCTGCTCATTGCTATCGACGGAGAAGGTAGCCGATAATTCTGGACCGATAATAACCAACTTGGTCATCGCCCGAGTAATAGCCACATTGAGACGCTCCGCTTGAAAAAAGAAAGATGCGACAGCGCTAATAAATTGCACATCCGTTGAGCATAACGACAGTATAATCATCTCTCGTTCCTGACCTTGCATACGCTCAACGGTATCAGTGACAACAGTTTTAGCCGTATTCATACCAAATTTATCCGCTAAAACACCTTTGATGTTCTTTCCGTGATTTCGAAACGGCGTAACAACCCCTACATTCTCCAGCGGCATTCCCGCTTCCACCGCATTGGCGATAATATCCACCACAAGTTCCGCCTCACTAGCGCTAGAGGTTCGCGCATTAATACCTGGGCTTTTGATAAACACTAGCGAGTGACTCGAAGACAAACACGCCATGTGCCGTTGTGGTCTCGTAGGCAACATAAATTGCCGGTTGGCATTCTCTCCGACTGCCACCAAATTGCCATTATAGTATTGCTGGCTCGGCCAATGAGACAAATCGCTATTCATTCGATAGGTCTGCTTTAACATCGCCGCCGTTGACGAATTCCCCAATACTAAACGTGAAAATACCGAATAGGATTCCCCGTCTAACACGGATTTAGATAACACAACCGGAGGAAGCTGCTTATGATCCCCTACAAATACAAAGCGCTTACCTTTTCTCATTGCCATTACGGCTAAAGGCACAGTAATCTGACTGGCCTCATCAAAAATGATTGTATCAAACTCAAAACTTTCCAGTCGCTCTGAACACGTCGCAAAAGGTGTAGCACCGATGACATACCCATTGTCAGGTTTATCTTCCCAATCTATTGCGTAATCACACCGAGGAATTGTTGCATCCAACCCCTTCGTCCCACTTAATGCCCCCACTTTTGCCGTTGTAACACCTTCTTTGGCCACTTTGTTCAAGGCGTTATTAATTGCCATATGCGTATGTGAGGTAATCAGTATCGCATGCCCCTCTTCAGCCAGTAACTTAGCAATTAAACTAATAACCTTGGTCTTCCCTGTGCCTGGAGGCCCTTGTATGCAAGACAAATATTGAGCTGCCACACCCTTACCAACAGCATCAATCTGGGAGTCATTTAGCCCCCTTTCTTCTGCAATATCGGCGGCTTTATCATAATTGTCAGGATAGATATAACTAGCATCTAGACGCCCAGCTAATAGAGGTAACACTACGTCCGTCCCTATGGGTGTACTCGCCAGATCATCAAAGGCCTTCTCAAAAAAATGCCGCTGATCCATACTATCAGGGTCTGCAAAACAAGGCTCTGAAATAGTAGTGACCGCATCAGGGTCCAAATCGAAAACATACAGCAACCATTCCCCCTCCTGCTCCGCTTCTATACTTGCTTGCCTAACAAAAGAGGTGTGAGGCACATTCCCCAAATGCAAACACAACATATCCCCTTCACGAAATCGAGACTCACCGCCCCCGAGCGTCACCAGCAGATGATGCTTATCTTCAACGGTAATATTACTAATACGCTGTGACTCGCCGGACTCGAGTTTCTGGGACAACGGTTTATCCCATATCTCGGTCAGTTTGGCGTAGTTCGCCTCACGCTCTTCCCAAACGAATTTCCGTAAATCATCGAGTTGTTGTTTTAGATCCATGCTTCATCCTATGAATGTGGTCTTTTAATAATCCAAAAAAAAATTACAATAAATTACCTAGAACAAATATACCCCGCTCACCCCTATACTTTCTAGAATACATAATTATCTTATATTCTAAGACCTAGTAGATCGCAACAATACAATCAGACTGCGATTGCTGGTGACTTTCCAAATAATCCGGACAAAGCTCTTGCCCTAGCGAACGTTTATCTCCTTCAACTGCCTTTGAAACAGCTTCAT
Source organism: uncultured Gammaproteobacteria bacterium (assembly GCA_913063125.1). GTDB lineage: Bacteria > Pseudomonadota > Gammaproteobacteria > Pseudomonadales > Ketobacteraceae > 42-54-T18. The sequence goes on from CAJXZM010000034.1 coordinate 30,372, forward strand.
TCGCTGCCTCTAGCCATTGTGCCAACCGTGCCTGTTTTTCCAAAGGGGATAGTATATCAACATACCTCTCTTCAAGATCAGCAAACTCATCTCTGCGCTTATCCGAGCATTCCAATAAACAAAAACGCACATGAGGCTTCACCACCGACTGGTCTATTCCTTGCTCCGTGAGCCAGCAAATATAATAACGCTCATAGGTTGTAGTATCAGTGTAAATTGTTACATCGACGAGCTGTTCACGAGTCACGGCTTTTACTAGCAATGCAAAATATTCGGCTTTAGCTTCTAGATACTGGCTCCCTTTCCAAAGCCCTTGGTTACGCACAAGATCAAGACGCCAGCCTTTAACCATATCATCGCTGGGTAAATCAATTGGAGGCACTATCAATTTGTCGCGTCCAATTTATCAAACACCAAGCCCGTAGCTTCTTCTTCAGAAACACCCTTTTCCATCATTTGTTTTACCATCTCAACCATTTGTTGCTGCACACCCATAGGGGGAAGGTTGCTAAGTATCTCTTCAAGTGCCTCGGCAATATCCTGTTTTGTGAGAGTGATTGTTCCTTCTTTCATAAATGCTCCTATAAATTATTTGAAGATCCATAATTTTTCCTTCTATGAATCTTTGCTGTGGTCGGGCTCTGAGTTATTAAAGGCTGTCGACGATGAAACACTGCGCTCTAGTTCTTCAATGGACGGTAATTTCCCTTTCATATCCGTTGGAATTGATTTCGTTAACTGGTACTGAGATACACCTATGGGTGCGTCGATATTTTTGAGCGCGTATTCTACGACTAGATGATCTTTCTCCTTACAGAGTAGGAGCCCGATCGTTGGATTGTGAAATACTTGCTTAACTTCACCATCAATTGCAGCCATATAGAAATTCAGCTGACCCGCGTCTCGAGGATCAAACTCTGTCGCTTTTAATTCGATAACTACATAGCAATTTAGTTGTGTATGGAAAAACAATAAATCAATATGGAAATCTTTATCGTTTACTTTTAGGCAATATTGCCGACCTACAAATGCAAAGCCACTACCTAGTTCAAGCAAGAATTTTGATATATGAGAAATTAGGTTATCTTCAATATCGCGTTCGAGGACTTTTGCACCTAGTGTGAGAAAATCGAATACATAGGGGTCTTTCAACGTCTCGTGCGCAAGCTCTGATTGTGGTGAGGGTAATGCAGTCTTAAAATTCGTTAATGCACTACCTTGTCTTCGATACAGTTCAGACTCCATCTGGTGCATCAAAACGGCTCTAGACCAATCATTCTTTAGTGTATTCTGCGCATACCACAAACGTTCTTCCATTGACTTTAACTTGTTGATTAATAACGTGTTATGGCCCCACGGGATTTGTCTAACAAGTTGTTGGACTTTTTTATCGGCATCACGATAAGAAAGGTACCATTTACGTATTGAATATAGATTAGCGCGGGAAAAACCTTTCATTTCAGGGAAAGAAACGGATAAATCCTTTGCTAACTGCCCAATCAAGTTTTCACCCCAGCTTGCCTTTTCCAGCTTTTGGGTCAATTCTTTGCCCAACTCCCAATAAAGACTAAGCAGCTCTTCATTGACTTTAACAGCGGCTTTTATTTGCGCAGAGTGTATTTTATCTTTAAGTGCAGATAACCACACTGCATACTCTTTTGAAGCTAGATCACTCATCCCTTTTAATTTCCCTATCCGTAAATTTATTCCACCAAAGCGACAAGTTTTACCCAGTCTTTACTCATTCTCACCCATAATTGGTCACAACCTATTAAAATCGAGTTCGCAACGCTATTTCAGATAAAGCCCTGACAGCCAGAAGTACTCCAAAATCACACATTGTAACGTTAACCATCGCCTAACTCTTCATCTTCAACTTTCTTCATTGTTTTACCACCAACCGTTTTCCAGCTTTGCGGGCCACTACGAGAAGTACCCGCCACTATTGCTGCGGCATAGCTAGATGAGTTAAAAAGGATATCCTCTGATGCAACAAGGTGATCTAACTCTCCTTTTAAGGTGCCATCGGATAGGAGTTTTTCCTTAATGGTTGTCAGTTTTCCAGGCATGCTATCACTGTTAGTTTTCGATAACTGTGACCCCTTTTTGAGCACAAAACCTTCATCGGTTACTGCGCCTTTAGCAGAAATACTATTTACCGAAAAAAACAAATTACTTAGCAAGCTATCATTTATCGGTGGATTGCCTGGATCTACCGTGGTGTCATTTACGTTGTTTGACTTCAAAATAGGTTCTAATATCGAATAACCCAATGTTCCCAGCACCATGCGGACATTTTCTACAAACTCTTCCATAGCCGCGCGATCTGCTCGAGGAAGGCTAGATTCTGTTGGCGTATTACCATTTTCTAATTCATACCTGTCCGCAACGTTGGAAAGCTGGACAAGCGTTGACTCTAAGTACTTTATGTGGGATTTAGTAAGGTTTTCGTCTTTACTTGTAAATATAACTACCTCCCTCCAAAAATCCTTGTTTCTATCGTGATTGGTAAGCCTCGTCGTTACATTTTCTGATTCGCCAATGTAAGCAACCGGCTTAGAGCTACCGAAACGGCCCTCAAATAAAAAATAGACTCCAGGCTTCGATGCTTCAGGCCAGTTCTTTAGCTCATTTAGTCGATTTCTTGGACAGGCAATCGCTTGTCCAGTCCAATTAACTAACTCCGCATATCGAATGCCAGTAACTGTTGCATCAGCTAAGTAGACTCTAATTGATTTACCTATAGCCACATGGCCTCCTTAATACTTAACTTGCCGTTAATTCGTTCTGTATAATCCGCAAATTGGGGTGCTTTCATTAAATATAACATTGATGGGCATTCCCTTACCCCCCTCTACTCAAGCTCCTAAGCTATGAATCCGATATTCTGTTTCACGATGTTTGTAATCATTAACCTTTTAATTGTCATTTAACCCAAAACTTCGAGTTCCTAGACATTCTTTCCATCGATTTTCTCTTGCAATGACGTCATCAGCGGACATTGTTGATGGCGATATCTCAACTTTCCTAGCGCATGGTTATTGTTATATCCGTCACTCTATTTCATTTACCCGCTACACCGCATGCTTCTTATAATTCTCAGCCTGCTCAAAGATCTCTGCATACACTTCATTTTTATCCACTGGTGGATAACCATACTCAGCCAATAATAATATCAATCCGACTTTAAACTCAGCCTTAATGTCCTCACGCTGTGCCCAGTCAGTGAATTGGGTTTTATCATCCACCATTGCCTTCACAGCAGCCGCTAATTCGAGCAACTTCTCTTCCGGGTAAACAAAGTCATACTTAATGGCCAGTGCCTTTAATATGTCGTAAAACGCCTTCTCTTCAAAATCAATCCCCATATCTTCGAAGGAGTTCATCTCATCCTTCATCTTGCCGTACATATTGAGGAATTCTTCGGTGATCTCGTCATGGAAGTCCGCACCAAACGTATCGCCTTCTTTACGTTCATTGTACTTCTCCACTAGTGACTGCAAACGCTTGGAAAAATCCATGCCTTGCATTTTATTGACCTTCTTCAGCTCGCCAATGGCTTTGGCCAATAGCTGCTGCAACATATGAATACGGGTATTGGGCATTTTGATGTTACTGATCTTACTCATGTAGTCGTCATTAAAGATATCTATGGCAGTTTCACTGTCATCGCCCATTTTATAGATCTCTTCAACCCCTTCGCTTTGAATAGCCTCTGAGATCATTTCACGCACTCGGGCATTCATTTGTGCCGTATCCGGTGCATCACCCTTGGTAAGCTTGAAGACTATAGAGCGAACCGCACAGTAGAAATGCACATGGTTACGTTCATTCTGTGTGAGGTCATCACTACCACAGCAAATGTCGTAGGCGGCTTTTAGGCGCTTCACCATGTCCATAAAACGCTTTTCGTGCTTCTCCGATACCATCACGTATTCAGCGGCACGGTTTAAGCAGTTCAACTGGCTTACTGGGTCACCCCCAAAGTAATCACTGCTATCGAAGTTGTGGAATACCTTGCTGAGCAAATCCAGGTGGTCTCTTACGGCGATTAAAGATTCGGTAATCTCTTCCATATCCGTTTCTTTGGATTTGGAGTACTTGGCCAGCGCCTTATTCATATGGCTTTTAATACCGATGTAATCCACCACCAAGCCTTTATCTTTACCGCTGAACTTACGGTTCACCCGCGAGATGGTTTGTATCAGGTTATGCTCTTGTACCGGCTTATCGATGTACATTGTGTCTAGGAATGGCACATCAAAGCCGGTTAACCACATATCCACGACGATGGCGATTTTAAAGTTGGACTTATCGTTTTTAAACTGTCGATCCAGCTCTTTACGGTAAGCTTTGTCGCCCAGCAAATTATACAGCTCTTTATCATCATCTTTACCACGGGTCATTACCAGCTTCACACGCTCTGAGGCTTTTATCTCTTTGCGCTCTTGATCAGTTAGGGTTGAGCCTTCTTCACACGCCAACACCTCAAACCAAGCCGGGCGCAGCGCCTTTACCGCTTTATAAAAATCATAAGCAATAAGTCTGGCGCTAGACACAAACATCGCCTTGCCTCTAACCGTTGAGCCTTCTTCAATTCGCGTTTCATAATGGGCCACAAAATCTTTAGCTAACGCCTTGATTCGGTCTGGATCACCTAAAATAGCACCCATATTGGCTGAGGCTTTTTTACTTTCTTCTATTTGGTACTCATTCGTGCCTGCGTCCTTACACTCCTCATAGTACTTCTCAATCTCTTCTACCTTGCTATTGTCGAGATTCACTTTAGCGGCGCGGCCTTCATAGACAATACGCACAGTGATCTCATCTTTCACCGATTCCGTCATGGTATAGGTATCAACCGGGTCTCCAAACACATCCAAGGTGGCATCGATTGGCGTACCGGTAAAACCCACATAGGTCGCGTTGGGTAGTGATTTGTGAAGATAGGTTGCGAAACCGTAGCTTTCTTTATAACCAACGGCTTCGCCATCTTTGTAAGTGATGGTGGTTTTTTTATCGAGGTTTATTTGACTACGATGAGCCTCATCAGAGATACAAATCACATTGCTTCGATCAGTAAGCAGCTTGGCATCTTCGGTAAATTTGTGGATGGTTGTCAAAAATACACCGCCACTTTGACGACCTTCCAATAACTCACGCAAGTTTGCTCGGCTATCAACGCTGACAATCATATCGTCGCCGATATACTTTTTCGCATTGGTGAATTGCACGGATAGCTGATCATCCAAATCGGTACGGTCAGTAATTAATACAATGGTGGGGCTAGAGAAATGTACACTCTTCATCAGTAAGCGGGATAAAAACTGCATGGTAAAGCTCTTACCGCAACCCGTGGCACCAAAATACGTCCCGCCTTTACCATCACCGTAAGGTTTCTGGTGCAGTTGAATATTTTGAAAGAGCTTATTGGTGGCGTAATACTGGGGGTAACGACAAACGATTTTCACCTCATCATTACATACATCAGGAAAATAGATAAAGTGGCGGATCACATCACGCAGGCGGCGCCTATCAAACAACCCCTGAATCATGGTATGCAGCGAGCCAATGCCTTCTCGCTCTGCGGATTCATCCCCCGTGATCTTACGCCAGGCATAATAAAAATCATAAGGGGAAAACAGATTACCCATTTTATTATTAACGCCATCACTGATAATGCACAGGGCATTAAACACAAACAGCTGGGGTATATCGCGCCGATAACGGGTACACAGTTGCACATAGGCATCATGTATTGTGGCTTCTTCTTCACGAATGGCGGACTTAAACTCAAACACCACCAACGGCAGACCATTGATATACAAAATACCATCAGGGATACGTAACTCAGCGCCTTCTATTTCAAGCTGATTAACAATCTTATAGATATTGTTATCGCAATGAACACTCGCAATATAAGCTGCTGATTGTTCAGCCACTACCATGTCCACAGTATCGATAGCTTCTGCTTCGCCAGCTTTTTGCCCCGCTTCGAGCGGGGTAAAACGCATTAAGGCTAAATCGCTATAATCGACCAGCTGTATAAACAGATCCTTTTGGGTGCGATCTTCACGTTTGAACAAGAAGCCGTTGGATAGCCAATCCATAAAGGTTTTATTGCTTTCGTACAGGTCACTGGCCGATAGCACCTCTAGCTTGCGGATAATGGATGCTATTTCACTACCGGTAATACCTGCTGCTTGATATTGCAACGCAAGGAAATCATGCAAGTCATCTTTTATGAGCACCTCTTCTGGGTTACGCGATATCTGCGCCCCTTTAATATGAGGGAAGCCTTGTTCACCTAACAAGGTGATAATGGCATTTTCTAATTGTGCTTCGTCAAACTTCTGCATGATCAAATCCTTTAACCGACGTACTTTAACTACGCTATTGCTTTATTGTTTTGTTCTGCTTCTTGAATGGATAATTCTCCAGAGAGAAGTTTCGGGAGTAGTGTATCTCTAAGCAGACCAAGCGATTCGTTTTCTGAATCATTGCATGATTTCTTTTCGAAAATCATTGTAATTAGTCGATCAAATTCGTCTTGCACTTCAACTGGAGGGAATACGCTCCACAGACTATAGAAGTCATCACGGCTAGTTGACGGGATCGCCGACCCGGAATCCATTCCGTTAATGTCGAATCTCAATATTTCGTAGTATGCCCATTTTACACTCAACGAAATTAATGGTGATATGAAAAACGCTGTGTCGATTACATAGAACGGGGCAGATGAGTAATGAACACCGCGGTACGCGCCCTTGCGCCCAACAATTATTCCCTCTTTGTCAAAAAGCGACTTGTCAGTAAGACCTATTTTTCCATTTGTCCCGAAAACAGGGATATTGCCTTCTCCATCACGATATCCCTTTAAACCCTTTCCATATTCAAGTCTTGCAATGCTACCCCATTGCAAACATTCCCACCCCTCCGGCACATCACCCAACTCAGAGTCAGCCAACTCACCAGGAAACAAATCAGCAGTAACTTTGAGTTGTTGCTGTTGCTCTGAGCTAAGTTGTGAAATCTCAGACAGGGCCTTGCCGCTGATGGCGGCCATGGCGGCTTGTTCCATGACCTCTTCGAGGCTTAATGCTTTGAGGTTTTGGCCTTGCTGCTCTGCGTTGAACGCTTCGGCATAGCAAGTGGGTGAGCTGCATTCGGTGGTTTGATTAATGACCTGCCAACGTTTCTTTGCGGCGATTTTGGCGCGGGTTGGTTCGAAATCGACAAACCAGCTTTTGAAAATGGCTTGGGCGATTTGTTCTAGGGTTTGGTTGGTTTGGCGATTTAGTTCAATTTTGAAATTTAAGCAATCTAGATTTTTAACGATTTCATCTTGCTTACTCCTCGGAGGAACTTTTGCAGTCAACGCATAAAAGTCCTCTCTTCGAGTCGAAGGTATCGCTGAACCTGAATCAAGACCATTGATATCTTGTGTTAGTAACGAGTAATAAACCCACTTCAAGTTAATATCAAATTTTGGTACCACAAAAAAAGCTGTATCAATTACAAAAAATGGCTTATCAGAATAATGAACCCCCCTATACGCTCCTTTTCGTCCAATTACGACACTAGGAAAGTCGCACAAAGGTTTATCACAAAATCCCACCGGCCCATTGGTGCCATAAACAGGGAATTCTCCAACAGCGCCTTTATAACCTTTCAAGCCTTTACCATATCGAAGCTCTACCAAATCACCCCAAGTAGTTTCAACATACTCATCGGGCTCCCAAACTGGTAAATCAAACATTGAAACCCAACCTCTCCAAGTTCGCTTTAATCTCAACCTCTAAACGATCAGATTCTGCAAACTGCACTTTCAAGGTCGCTGTTAAGCGCGCCATCTTTTCCGCAAAGGGCTCTCCATCACCCTCTTCAGCAGCCGCGCCAACATAACGCCCTGGCGCCAGCACATAATCATGCTTGACGATGTCATCCAAGGTCGCACTCTTGCAGTAACCTGCTACGTCCTCGTAGGCACCGTCTTTCTCTTCACCACGCCAAGCATGGTACGTTCTGGCTATGGCTGCGATATCATCCGTCGTAAACTCTTTCTGCACACGGCTAATCATCGAGCCTTTTTGTCGAGCATCGATAAACAGAGTTTCGCCTTCACGATTTCTATAACCTTTACCTATTTGTTCTTTTTTGTTTTTAGTTAGAAACCACAAACAAACAGGAATAGTTGTGGTGTAAAACAGTTGCCCCGGCAGTGCGATCATGCAATCCACCAAGTCATTCTCGATCATCTTTTGGCGAATAGTACCTTCACCACTTGTCGCTGTACTCATAGAACCATTGGCCAGTACAAAACCGGCGGTGCCATTTTCTGATAGCTTGCTGATCATATTCATGATCCAGGCATAGTTGGCATTACCGGTGGGCGGTACATCGTAACCCGCCCAACGTGGGTCTTTGGTGAGCTGACTGTCTTCTCGCCATTGTTTTTGGTTAAAGGGTGGATTAGCCATGATGTAGTCGGCTTTTAAATCGGGGTGTTGATCTTTGAAAAAGGTATCGCCAGCGACCTCACCCAGATTGCCGTTGATACCACGAATGGCTAAGTTCATTTTCGCCAGTTTATAGGTGGTGTTGGTGTACTCCTGTCCATAGATGGCGATGTCTTTTTGGTTGCCGTTATGGCTTTGGATAAATTTGATGGATTGCACAAACATACCACCCGAGCCACAACAGGGATCATAGATTTTGCCTTTGTAGGGCTCTAGCATTTCAGCTAACAGGGCAACGATGGATTTGGGTGTATAGAATTCGCCACCGCCTTTACCTTCACTGGCGGCAAATTTACCGAGGAAGTATTCGTACACTCGGCCCACCAGGTCTTCTTCGGTCATATGGCATTCATTGGCCAGGGTGTTGATGTTGTTGATGGTGTCGATTAACGCGGCCAGTTTGCTGGTATCCAACCCCAATGTGGAGAAGTAGTTATCGGGCAAGGCACCTTTTAAGGATTTATTGTTTTTCTCAATGGTATTCAAGGCGGTATCGATTTTAAGGGCGACGTCGTCTTGTTTGGCATTTTGTTGAATAAAGTTCCAGCGTGATTCTTCGGTGAGATAGAAGACGTTCTCCATAGTGTAGAACTCTACCATGTCGACATATTGCGCTTGATCGCTGTCGATCAGTGCCTGTTTACGCTCCTCAAACTTATCGCTGATGAATTTGAGGAAAATGAGGCTCAGCACGATATGCTTATATTCGGAAGATTCTACCGAGCCGCGCAGCTTGTTGGCGGTGTCCCAGAGGGATGCTTCAAACGTTGTCTCGTCTTTGGGGGCGGCGGCTTTCTTTTTGACGGCTTTTTTAACCATGGGTGTTTTACTCGTTGTTTTGTTTGACGTTGTATTCGGCACTTTATTCGCTGTTTCGTCGGGGCTGGCGTTGTCTGTTGGTTTACTCTTTGAGGGTGTGGGCTTTGCTGTAGGAGGCTTTTTCTTGATACGTGCAGCGTTGTCTTTTTCTAACTTGCTACCATCCTCAGGCACAAGTCGTTTGATCAAATCTGCCTTGCTACCGGTTGAGCTGACCTCCATTGCATGGCATGCCGCTTTCAGTTCAGCGCCTACCATTGTTTCTAAAATAGATTCAATTTTAATCGAATGCTTTGGTGCCAATACGTCAACTAAGGTCGTTTCACTGGCATTGGATCTTGCCGTTAGGTCAAATTGAGCCATTAACTTCCACAGTGTTTTCTTTTCACAACACGCTAATAATGCTCTTTTCTTAATTAAGGCCACTTACTACGACTCTCTATGGGTTTTATCTTGAAAATGGGGAGGCGGTGAATTGTCACCTTTTAATCTAACTATAATCCCGTAAGGTGCAGCCATAAGGCACCACTATCATGGTTTTGGGGCTATTCAGGTATTTGTCAGAGACATACGTCAGAAAGGGAAAGGTCAGTACATAACCTTTATATTGCGAGGAGTACAGTACGGTTTTCTTGATAGCCATTAACGGGGACTTCCACAACAACAGCACCTACAGTGGTTACGCTCATTGGCATACATTCCCTGCAACAATGCCCAGATATCATTAGGGTTTCAATCGAGGGTTGAGCTTATCATATTAATCCCTTATTTGGTTGGGTGTTGTTTAATATTCGTGCATGGAAATCAACATTTGCGGTCAAGTATTAATCAACCCAATTACCTATACCCATAGAAACAACACTACCAATAAAATTCCTTTCAACACTCATCAAATGCTACTATCTTTCATGCACTTGCCTACGTCGTTGTAGGCACTCGCGACAGCGACCAACTGCAGCAACTAACTACAGCTATTCATCACACCACCCACAAACACCCAAAACCATGCCCTACGATAAATCCACCCTAAACACCAACACCGACCATATACCAGAGCCCGTCCGCGACGACCTGGCTTTTGCTAAGCAATGGATTCTCGATAAAAGCTCCACTGATATCGCGATGATATGGTTATTCGGCAGTTATGCTCGTGGGGATTTTATCAATGACCGGCGGGTTGACGAAAATGGGGTGATCTCAGAGTACAACTCTGATGTGGATGTATTAGTGGTTTTTCACGGCGAAAGCTCCACCACTAAAGAGCGCAAGCTCACAGCTTTACTGGGCAAACTGCAAGGCCGTGCAGAACTTTCAGCGCCGTTTCATCTAATACAAGAAAGCGCAGAACGGTTTAATAGCGCATTACAACAAGGTGAATACTTCTACCAAGACATCGTTAAAGAAGGCGTTGTATTGTGGGATGACAACTTTGACCTTGCCTCCCCGCAAGAGCTGACCAACCCTCAGCGGCGAGAGCTCAGCATTCGTTATTTTGAGCGCTTCTTTGAGAAAGCCTCGCAGTTTCACGGCATGTTTGAATTTAACTATCAACGAAAACAACGCGTCGCGGCTATCTACAATTTGCATCAAATGACAGAACATTTGTTTGCAACGTATCTTGCGACCATCACGTTGTATAAACCCCGCACCCACCGGTTGTTTGTATTACGTAACGAGGTGAAGAAACTCGACCGGCATATTCGAAAGATTTTCCCGATAAACCACGAGCAAGATAACAAACTTTTTGCCTTTCTCTGTGATGCCTATATTGATGCTCGTTACAAAGAACACTATAGCGTGGATACTGAGGTGCTTGATCGGTTAGTGGGCTGGGTGGAGAGCTTTCAACACTGGGTACATGCTGAGTGTTTACAGGCTATTGATGGTTTCGTGCCGGATGCTAATTATTCTCAGGGGTTTGAGCCTTCTCACCCGTTGATGGATTTTGAGGCGCTGAAGGTAAGGCCGTTGGTTGAGGATGTGTTGGTGGAGACTGAGGGTGCTCTAGTAGAAACCGAAGGGGCATTGGCAGAAACAGCAGCAACACTTGAAAAGGAAAGGGCCGAATTTGCTAAGCAAAACAAACAAGCTCTTGAGCGCGAGAAGCAAGCTCAAGAACGCGAAGCCCTACTCCTCAAAAAGCTAAAAGATGCGGGCTTAGAATAACCTTTCCACCCTCAGTAGGCTTTGTCTTCATAGGCGCTGAACATCTTATTCAACTTACCAGCTTTACTGAGCCGTGCCATTCCGGCATCCCATATTTTGGCAAGCGCCCGTCCTTTTCTGTATCTGAGAATATCATGTAATATTTTGGCCCGGGTAGAACATCTGGCGCCATTTCGATTTGCTCCGACAGCCCGAGTTCGGAGGCGGTTTTTCCAATAGCCGTACTATAATCTAACAGAAAATCAATGCGATCTGAGGCTAACATCTGTATGCCGGATTTCAATTTACTGAATTCTTTCAGCTGAATCTTTACGTTAACAACTCCGTATTTATCATATTCAAACCCACGCTCCCATCCAACACGCTGCCCATTCAGCAGCGCTTCACCAGTCCATTTTTCAATCTCCCCTTTTTTGTAGGCGACGGTTATCAAATCTACCCCTATATGCCAATAAGGAATAATCCCACCTTCTTTACCATAGCCACCAGCATAGGCGTCATAGTCATTGGCTTTGGTGTTGGTCTTCTTTTTACTATTTGAAAAACTCTTTACACAACGTTTAAATGGCACGTATTTAACATCTACATTAATGCCCGCGGACTTAAAAACGGCTGCCCATAATTCATGGTACAGCCCTGTACCGTCCTTTTGGGTATAGAACTCCCATTCAGGGGTGCAAATTCTCACACTATCAGGCTGGCTGGCAGTAACGCCAACACTGAGCAATGACAACAATAGAGCCCAGCTCATTACAAACAGTTTTTTCATAGCACTACCCAGAATACAAATTACTGACATGCTAACCCAAAACGACCTGTAATACTAAATATCAACAGCCCCTACTACTTAAAGGCTCCAGGCCAAAGGTTAAGGATTTTAATTCCTATTCTCGTACTACAACCATAACCGATTTATCTAAGACTAAAAAGCAAACATGGCGGCTACAATAAGATTCAATGACATCATGATAAAATCGGTGACAAATATAAATAACATCGTGCCTTTAAGTACTTGCCAGACACCACCACCTCGCGTGTTTTGTATGGCCACCGGGACGTTAAAAATGAACTGGCTACCATGAGCGACGGCAAATACAAACAGCAAGATCGCTCTCTGTTCATTACTGGGAAAAATATCTAGATTAATCAAAAATAGAATATTACAAAGCATAAATGCGAAATTAAATCCGCCTAAGAAACGGCCTGATTCAGCCAAAATATTGAACACGGGAGTATCTCGTTGTTCTCGAGGCACCACCAGTTTTGCAAAGATCTTATTGCGAATTGAGAAAACATTAAAACCCATGGCAAACCATAAGCTGTTTAGTATCAAGGTGATTTCTAACATAATTTATCACTTCTTTTTTTTGGTGAGCTGACTGGGTCTACGTTAGCCCAGCCCAAACGACTAAACAACAACACCTACCAGCACGCGATCAATGGTACGCCAGTAAAGCTGTTCTATTTCTTTCTTTGATCGGGGAAGCAGCCCCGATGTGTATAGTGAAAAAAATCCGATATACGCGGAGAGCAGTAGCACGGATAACTCGCTAGCATTATCTTTCTTCAAAAAGCCCTCCTCCATACATTCTTCAATTCTGGCAGTATAAAAGTTAAAGGATATTTTTGAGTCAGTTCGTAAATCGTCAAAGTTGGCGAGCTCATCTTTTGTTTCGGATTTTACAAAAATCAGCTCAAAGTACTTGGGTTGGTCCAAGACAAAGGCCAAGGCGTTTTCTAGGGTCTTCATAAAACGCTTTTCGGCCGTCGACTCTTTGAGCGCGGGTGTCAAATACTGGGTATAGGTACCGAACCCTTTCTTCACGACATGGTGAAATAGCGCTTCTTTATTCGCAAAGTGACGGTA
>CAJXZM010000035.1 GCA_913063125.1 uncultured Gammaproteobacteria bacterium
GCAGAGTAACGAGATGATTGATAGCCCAAACATGGGAACATGTTTGGGCTGTTTCGTATTTGGATTCTGTGACAGGTAGTCACCGTTGTTTTTTTGTTAAGTTTTCCAGTCAGGTGTAATATTGTGAGTGAATTAGCGGTTGAGTCAAAACACCCCTTTGTTTCGTTAGTAACGGATCGGATACCCATTATGGTGATCCTGACGTTATTGATATTTTTGATTTTTGCAAGAACAGGGGAAAGCCTTCACGGCCAGCTAACCAAAGTGGGTGAATCGCTTTGGCAGGATTACTTCTCTTTGCGAGAGGATTTACCTACGCCCACTTGTAATAAAACACCGGATATCGATGCTCGATTAAATCAATTAGAAGCAGAGTCAGCCGCATCGGCGGATGATTTTGATTTGTTTGATGAAGGTTTTAACCGGGGTGCAGCACGGAAGTCTCTAGAGCAACAAAAGGTAGAATGTATTGCCTCTTATGAACAAGCTGAGTACTTTCAAGGCAAGGTGACACCAGGCGTCAAAGTATTTCGGTATATAGAGCATAAGTTTGCACAGGCAAGTTTGTTTGCAACGGCTCAGCAGCAATTGTTTTTAGTTATATTATTGTTTGTTGCCGCATCGGTAACAACCCAAAAACATCATCACATAGCATTTCGCCCGATCGTTTCAGGTTTAGATTATCGCGTGTCAACGACGCTTCAGCTTGTGGCTAATGGTGCGTTGATGTTCTCTGCTTGGGAGTTTCGGGGGGATTCATTTAACTCCTCCATCGCCGTCAGTAATGGTGAAATTATAAATGGTTTGGCGATAGGTACTACAATATTGGCGTTGGTGAGTTTTTATCAAGTCATTCGTCCGCCAAAAGGTTTGGAGCATGGTGGAAAGATTGGCCGAGCAATGTTGGCGGTGCCACTGTACACGTATGCGATGTTATTTTTTGCTGCAGTTACATATGGTGTGAAATTCCATATGTCAGGCTTGGCAATATACTTTAGTGCTTTTTTTGAAAGCGCAGGAACGTATCTTGATGTAGCGCTGTATTTATGGAGCGGTATGTTATTAAAGCAAACTCAGTTGGGCGAACGTGTATTTAGTCTATTTACTCCATGGAAGCTGCCTCCAGAATTGTTGGCGTTTGTTGCGGTCGTTGTTATGGCGGTTCCAACGGCCTATACGGGTGCGTCATCTATTATTATTCTTGCTATGGGTACCGTTGTTTATCGTGAATTGCGCAAAGTTGGCACGCGTCGCCAGTTGGCCCTAGCTACAACGGCAATGAGCGGTAGTTCAGGTATTGTATTGCGCCCTTGTTTATTGGTTGTCATTATTTCAATCCTCAATAAAGAAGTGGTAACGGATGATTTATTCTTCTGGGGCGTTCGTGTCTTTATCTTGACGGCATTAGTATTCTTCTTCTATGCATTGATCACCAAGCAGGAGCCGCTAAGGGTGGCGAAAGTTAGTGATGCATTGGCTCCATCTCTTGATAACTTTAAGTCACTACTTCCTTATATTGGTGTGTTTGTAGGCATGATGGTTTTATATGCGTTTGCATTGGATGCCTATATGGATCAGTTTTCTGCGCCTATTATGCTTCCTGTATTAATTTTGGCAGTCATTATTTACGAGCGTAAGGTTAGTACAGCAGAACCTATCTATCATGATCCAGAGCGGAAGGATGGTGTTAGAGCATCATTAACGAAGTCTATGGATGATGCGTCCATTCATATCGGTGCATTGTTAATGCTTATGTCGACGTTTATGATTATGACAGGTATGGGTGGAAAGACGGTTTCCGCTACGTTCTTAACAGACTTTAATACTGTCTGGGCTACTATGGGCGCATTAGTGGTGATGTTTGTGTTGATCGGTATGTTTGTTGAGTCTATGGCCGCAGTGGGGATGGTATCGTTAATGATTGCCCCTATCGCTTATCAGCAGGGTATAGATCCAATTCACTTCTGGATGACTTGTTTGGTTGCTTTGGAGCTAGGTTATTTAAGTCCGCCAGTAGCATTAAGTCATATCTTTACACGTCAGGTGGTGGGTGAAAAAGAGTGTTTGCTAGCGGCAGAAGAAGGACACAATTTCTATTATCGTCATGAGAAATATTTATTGCCGTTGATGGTTATGGGGACCACATTGATGATAGTGGCATTTGGGCCATTAATTTACGGCATCTAAATCTAAGGGTTATTAATAGAATAACCACACAAAAAACAGCCCTTTAAGGGCTGTTTTTTGTGTGGGAAAAGGTCATGAAGCATATAGGTGCTTCATATCGATGATGTACGTTGTTTTTTTACTTTCGCTTTTACTGCCACATTCACTAGCCCTGCCATTAGATTGAAATGCAGAGATAACACTGGACCAAAAAGGAAGTTTGCTTTGATGTTGGGGCGTAGAAAAAAGGTTAGAAAAATCGCTGTCGTTGACGCTATGTTTTTCTACGCTAGTGACCGCAAACGCGAGGTGCAGAATGCTTTCATCATCACCTGAAAATTTAACGATCATAATGTTATCAGAATCAGGGCTCGAAGAGTTCGTTTGATAATCAACTAATGGAATCAACTTGTTTCTCCACGAAATCAAATAACAACAATGAGCTGGTGCTTGTGGAATCGATAGCCTAGGGGTGTTGTTAATCAATTCTGCTACCTGGTAAATCGAAATTGCGAGCGTATAACCACCATTGAGGTGTAATACCCAGCAATCAGTTGTTAGTGTAGTTCGCATGATAAATCCTCAAGCCTTGGAATTGCTTCTAAATGCGGTTGAAGAAACTTGGCCAAATGATCTGCATCGGTAACACTATGGATAGTATTGTCATTGTAATAAGTTCCCATAATAGGGGATTGCTGGGTATGCATAATGGTTGGTAGTTGCAGTAGAGCCTTAGGATCGCATTGAATGGAGGTAACCTGATCACAGGTTAATGCAAAGCGATATCGTGGGTTAGTAGGGTTAATACATGCTGCAAATCGATAGTCTGTAGAGCACTGTGTGCTTGTTACATTGCGAGTGACCGTTAGGTCCGTTGTAAAACAAACAATTGGCCACACCAAATTGTGTGCCATTAATGACGTTGAGGTGGTTTCATTAATGAGTACATCTTCAATAGACGAGGTGAGTTCTACGGTAATAACATTTCCATGAGGAAGAAGTAACAATAGCCCCTCGTGTGCCCCCTGTTTATGAATAGTAATGCAGGCTAAACGGATACTTTCAGTGGTTTTCATGGCTGGCTCCAGGTGGCTTATTGCAATGTGTTTTCTTGGGGTATTAAACGGCCCACCAAATCAAGTAATTGAGATTCGGTGTAGGGTTTTGTTAAATAATGATCGACGCCACTTTGTGCTGCGAGTTGACGGTGCTTTTGAGTCGAGCGTGACGTGATCATGACAACAGGTATATGTTTTAGCGCGGTGGATTTTTTGACGTAAGATGTAAGCTCTAAACCGTTCATACGCGGCATCTCCATATCCGATAAAATGATATCTGGAGCATTCTGCTTGCATAGCTCAACGGCATGTACCCCGTCTTGGGCAATGAGGGTGTCGTACCCCATATCATTGATAAGTTGCTCTAAAGAGCGTCTCACACTCAACGAGTCATCGACAATCATTACGGTGGGTTTATCGGGTGTTGGTTGCTGTGGAGTGAAGACGTCTTTGTTGTTACTGGCGTTATAGTTGACGCTAGTAGCTGCGCTGGGCGTGATTTCAATAAGTTCAGCGATGTCCAATACTGATATAAGGGTGCCATCTGCAATGATTGCAACACCGTTAACACCATGAGTCTTATTAATATAATTTCCCATTGGTTTTATAATGATTTCTTGATTGCTCTGGATACTATCAACTGCCAACGCATATGTTGTATTGTTTACGTCTATCAATACTATTGGAAGATTGTTGACGGTAATGTGTTGTTTATTTAAGTTGTGCTTGCCTAGTAATAGGTCTGCGATAGTAATTAACGGATACGTAATGTCGTTGTATTTGTATCCAGTCTCCAACCCGTAATCTACAACTTTACCTGAATGTGGTGCTAAAAGCTGTTGTAGTGAATGGCTAGGTAGCGCATATCGCTCGTAGTTTAACGAGATAATAATGGCATGGGTCGATAAGTGGGAAAGTGGAACGGTTACTTTAATGGATGTGCCAGTATCAATTTCACTCTCAATGTCAATTTTGCCATTGAGCTTCTTGATGTTGTCATTGACTGCGTCTAGTCCAACACCCCTGCCTGAAATTTGATTGGCGCTATCTTTGGTTGAAAAGCCGGAAGTGAGTAAAAGTTCGATACAATGTTTTCTGTCGATTACTTGGTCTACGGAGACTAAGCCTTTTTTTAAAGCAGCGGTATAAACGTTAGCAGGATTTATCCCCTGGCCATCATCTTTACATTGAATATGAATATGGTTTCCTGATTGACTGAACACGATCGAAATATTGCCCCTATCAGATTTATCTAAATCACTTCTACGCTCCGGCGATTCAATGCCATGATCAATGGCGTTGCGTATGATGTGCATCAGTGGGTCGGTTAATTGAGAAAGTACTTCTTCATCAATGGATAGCCCATTGTCAATAATGGTTAGTTGAACACTCTTTTGTGTTATTCGCGCAGCATGTCTCATGCAGCGCTGTAGGCGAGAGCTGATAGACGTAACGGAAACCATTTTGGTGGATTTTGTTAAGTGCTGAAGGTCCTTGTTAAGCCTCATATGTTTTACAAATAGATGGTCTAGGTGTAAAAGGTTGTCTCTCATTTCAATATTTAATTCGCGACTATCAATAACGGTTTCTATAAAACTGTGCACGGTTCCGTGTATTTCACTATATTGATCGAGTTCAAGAGAGTCAAAGTTACTTTTAGATGGTGTGCTTTCAATAACATTGCGTTTTTTCGAAGACGACAAGGCCTTGATGTCTATTATTTTTTCTAATTCAAATCGATGTTCCTGAATTTTTTCATCTTGAATGCTTTGATTGTTCGCATTATCCATCATTGATTTTACTTGTTCTCTTGTTTGGATAAGCGATATTGTTATTTCCTCGACCATTTCAAACAATGACTCAATGGTTTGGGTAGGTACTTGAATGAAATTTTCGTGTTTGTTTTCAGTTGTTACTGGATTTTCTGTTTCTCCTGATAATATTTTGACGTCTAACGTATCGTTACTATTGCTACTATCGATGTCGTGATGGGTTTCGTTTTTGTTAGGATTATTAATAGTATCAATAAGTTGTTGCAGTAATTCTAGAGCGTTTATGGGCTCTACTCCGTTCCCCATTAAGTATTCGATCATCGATTCGATACAGTCTGCTGATTGTTGATACAAATCAAGCAACGGGGGGGTAGGCGGGGCCCCCTTCAATCGTAATAATTCCAATGCCTCCTCCAAATAATGAGCCATGTTGGCAATGCCGAATAACTCGACAATATTAGCAGAGCCCTTAATTGCATGAGTGAGACGCTGGGATTTTTCAATAATTTCAATGGTATTGTGGGCGCTATTTTTCTCCATAAATGAAGCGATACATGTGCTCAAGGAGGATGCCTGTTGAGGTGAGTCGTGGAAAAATGCAGAAAATAGCTCAGAATGAATATCTTTAGATAGTACGAGTGAAACGTCATCTTTCGATGCATGAATCTTTTTTTCTTCTATCTCTTCTTCCCAGGTCGGAGTGTCGTTATCACTGAGAAGAATGATAAGTTGATGCGAGTCATCTTCTTCATTCTTTATTGGCCATTCTTTATGCTCGAACAGCGTGACAATATCTAAAATATTCTCTGTATCTCCCATATTCGATAGAAGTTTAATTATTAGAGAAGGGATAGGGTTGAAGAGTTCAAAATATATTTGTTTTAGATTTTCATTGTCAGGATTGATAGCTAGTATGTTCTTTTCGACAAAATCACATATATGGATAACTCCGTTCATGCCCAGTATTTCAGCAGTATCATGTATTCTGGCGATAAAACTTAGGTACTTTTCTACATGCTTGTCGACGTCTTCACTTGATGCCGTTAGGACGTTAGCTATGCTGTCGTCTAACTTTTTCTCCATCTCGTTAAGTTCATTGATGAAGAGATAGATGGGGTCATTCGCTGGGGTAGATAGAGGAATATCAATGACGTGCTGTGTATTCTCGGCGTTATTCTCATTCTCAGTGTTGGTGAAATCAGTGAGGGAGAGCGTTGTATCGTCAGTTATGAGGGATTTAAGAAAATGTTCTTTGGTTTCCTTTGGGAAAATAGTCGTTAAGTTTATAGCGAATTCTGGGTTTTTTGGTGATCTTATATAGGAAATAAGATTCTTGCTCCAGGTATTTAGCTCTTGGGTTTTCTGTAGGGATAGAATTGAATTGTCATCCTGCTGATCGAAAAAATTGTCACTGTAGGCTTTACATATTTCTCCTAATGTCTGTAAGTCAACAATTTCTGCGGCCATCGCTAAATCATCAAAAGAGTCTCGGCAGCTTTTGATGTCGATGGAAATATCGTTGTCGTTAAATGATGATAAATTAAGATCATCAAGCGCAGAGGTGACAATTTCATTGAACACCTCCAATTGTTCGGCGCTTGGCATGACGTTCTCCTATTTATGACGCTTTTTTGTCATCGTTTACGGACAATACGCTGCTGGGTAATGTAAACGTATTAACGGATTTTAGTAAACTATTGGATAATGCTACAAGGCGTAACGTGTCATTACTTTGTTGCTTAAGTTCAACGTCGGTTTCTTGTGTTTTTTCTTGGATACTGTGTGCTTCCGATTTTAGGCGTTCATTAATTTTTGCTTGATTTATTGAGCGCTCTGCAACTTTAGCCACAGCTGTGGCCAAGTCGTTGGTTTTCTTTTGCGTTTCTCGCATCCTATGACCCGCTTGTTCCGCTCGATCAGAACCCTCTACAACTTGGCTGATGGTTTGATTCATTGTGTCCATCGTTTCTGATGTTTCATTTTGAATATTGCTAACCAAGGCGGCTATTTGTGAAGTAGCGTTGCGTGAGCTTTCTGCTAAACGTTGTACCTCATCTGCTACAACTGCAAAACCACGTCCGGCTTCACCAGCCGCTGCAGCATGCATGCTCGCATTCAGCGCCAATATATGGGTACGTTCTGCAATATTATTGATTAAGTCCACGATACCGCTAATTTCTTGAGAACGTTCCCCAAGGCGTTTAATTCGTTTTTCAGTCTCACTGATGGTTTCACGTATTTCATCCATTCCCGAAGCCGTTCTTGTCACCGCATCAAATGCCTCATCGGTTGATTCTGATGCGTTCTCAGCCATTTCATTGCAATTCATACAGAGTTTGGCAATCGCATTCATGGTTTTTGACGCATTTTCTAAGCGTTCGATGGTGGTCTGTACCATCGAACGTTCTTCCTCTGCGACCAATGTGACTTTATCTCCTTGAGATTTTACGCTGGAGGCATTCCTTTCAACATTCTCAGCAATATGATGGATTTCACCAAGGACCTTTGCTGTTTCAGAGGACACAAGATTCATTGCATCTGCAACGGGTCCGGTAATGTCTTCACTAACAGGGATTGTTACGGTTAAGTCTTTATCGCTGAGCTGAGATGTCGCTTCTAACAAACGAATGATAGAGTTGTTTAATATGTCATTTTCTTTTTCAGTTTCTACCAGTGTTCTTACCTTATCATCGAGTAGATTGTCCAGGGCACGTGATAAGGTTGACAGCTCATCAGTGCCTTCTAGACCTGTTCTGGCATCGTAATCACCATTAGCAATACTTCTAACCGTTGTCGCAATCTTTGTTACTGGATTAGTGATTGAGTGACGGATAGATATACCTAACACTACCGAGGTGACAATACCAAAGGCGACAAACGCTATGCTAAGAATAATGAATATAAGTTGGAGTGTTCTAAATGCTATGTAACTGGCTTCGGCGATTGTGCGTTGTTTCTCGATAGACTGTTGAAGTGTGGCACCTAGTGGGGTAACCAGTAAATCGAAATCATTTAACATAAACAAGGATAACTTAGCGCTGTTTTGACTTTCACCCAAGCGTAATATTTCATCAATAGCTTGCCGAAAATCACTTAGACTAGATTGGTATTGACTAATGACTTGTTGCTTTTCTGTATCATTCAGCGTGTTTATAAATGAATTCCACTGATTTTCAAAAGAAGCGATATTCTTATTAATCAATTTATTGGTATCAATCCAGGTTAATGTTCCTCGGCTAAGGTTGTTGATGGGTTCGATGAAGTCTTGATTCATTTTATTGTATATTTGACTGAGATATACACTGCGTTCAATATCACTATTGAGTTTTTCGGTTGTTACGGACGCAGATCCCAAGCCAAGAACCATTAATATTCCGGATAGTCCTAGTATGGATGTCATTACTGCGATTAGTATAAAAAGTCGTTTTCCAATATTTATATTACTGAAATAGGTCGAAAACATGGTAGATAACCTTCTGTTTGTGTATATGAATGATATTTTTTAGAGTTAAAATTCAAATTATTTTCTTCCAGGTGTTTTTATCTAGAGTGGAATATTCGCCATCTTTGTAATAAATCATAGTTACGAGTTTTGAACCTTGATTGCTACCCCTAAAATTCAACTTAACACCACCCAAATCAAATCGCTTGCCGTCAATAGCAGAAAGAAACTTGTTTCTCGTTATTTCACCCTGAATATTGTTTAAAGCGCTTAGCAACATTTTCCCTACTAAAAAACCTTCCAAAGAAACATAGCCGTAGTCTTCTTTAAGTTTCTTTCTGGCTTCTTGTAAAATAGGTAAATCGTCATCCAAATTGGGGACGACCTGGCTCATGACAACGCCTTCGGTTACCCCGAATTCTGATAATACTGACTTTAGATTTTCGGCACCGGTAAATGATACTGCGCTAACGATCCACGGGTCGCCTTTATAACGCGAATATCCAGCAAACCTACCAATAGCATTATAAGTACCAACGGAGACAACTAACTTGCATGTTACGTTTTGTGTTCGTTCCCAGCGTTTTAGGGATTCATAACCTGATTTAGAATTTAGTGTATTACGCTGATATACACCAACGGGACCGATGTCATTCCTTTGGGGGTTTTCACCATCCATGGATAATAATTGATCCAGTAGCTTAATTATCTTTCTTGCGCCGCGCTTATTGGCTATGGCTTTTTTTATACCTTCTACACCAGACATGCCGTAACCATCATTTTGTACATAGGCACATATCTCTCTAGGGTCGACGCCTGAATCCAAGGCTGAATTAATTACCGCGGCAGTTTCTTGTATATAGCTGGCTCGAAAATTAACAACATCACCAACACCTGGACGTAAAATTCCGGCACCGGTAAAAAATCCAACAGCTGGTGTACTGCTTTCAGCGAGTAGAGGTAATGATACTTTTGCGGTAGGAGTCCCTACATTACCAAGCATAATAAAGATGCCGTCATCAATTAGTTTTTCTGTGGCTTTGATGGTGAGTGATGGCGAATAGGAATCGTTCTGAGTAATAAACTCGATACGTTTTCCATGAGTTTTTTCTCCCTGAATTGCTGCTAATATGCCCTTTCTCATGTTTAATCCAAGGCCTTTTGATTGACCTTCAAAGTCCATTACACCACCGATACGAATGGTTTTTTCGGTGATGCCAACTTCTTGGGTATTTCCTGATAGAGGAATGCTAAGCATACAAAAGAGACTAACGTAAAATACAGGGTTCTTTATAATACGAGTGATGTATCGCATAATTATTGTCCAATGCATATTGATTAATTTGACTGGTTTGTGGGGCCACCAGGCTCAGTGAAATGATGAAAATAAATGGCTAAAGTAAATGCTAGTGTCAATTTTTACCCATATCCCGTTACGCTCATAGATACACTCTATTTGCTCATTCATGTTTTTTGGTAAGTTTACTTTTCTGTTTGTGATGCTGGATTCTTTAAAAGATACTTTGGATGGAAGCTCAGGTATTTCTATACCGCAAAGGTTTTTTCCTTTTCCTATGGCGAGAATATGGTGCTGGTTATTCCTTTTTTGAACGGAAGATTTTATTCCGTAATACTCGTTAAGATTAACGACAGGAACACTGTTTCCTCGTAAATTAAGTATTCCCTTAAACCATTGTGGCGTGAGAGGGATTTTGCAGATGTTTCTGTTATCTATGATTTCACAAGGCTGTGTGTTATCCATTAACATGCCGATATTACCGATCATAAAACTGTGAAAGTGATTGAGCGTTTTCACGGTTTCTTCAATGTCGGTATCTATTAGTGCTTTGAATGAGGACAGCGCTTCACTAGGAAGTATGAGTTGTTGCATGGCAGTAGGTGCACTTTTAGTGATTAATGAAATTTATATATCTGCAATATTTTTGAGGTTTTTTACGTTATTTACGAATAGGTTTCGATTTTTTCAATGATTTGATCTTTTGTGTACGGTTTTGATACCAAACCTTTTCCACCTTGTTTCATTGCCCACATAAGATCTGCACGCTGTTTTTTGCTGCTAACAAAAACCACAGGGATGTGTGATGTCTTTGGGTTTTGTGTTATTTCTCTACAAGCTCGGTAGCCGTCAATTCCTTCCATCACAATATCAAGCAGTATGAGGTTGGGATTGTCGGACTCTGCCTTTTTAATCGCTTCTTCACCGGATGTAGCGGTTGTAACTTCAAAATTGGCACCTTCCAGCATATTTTTAAGATTTAGCAACTCTGTATTAGAGTCGTCTACGACGAGTATTTTGCAATAATTCATGATTAATACCTCATTGTGCTATTAGTGATTCGTGTTGTTTGTGTGCTTTTGAAATCATTTTTTGGAATACATTTTTTAGTTGCTCATCTTTTGGTGGTTTTGTTAAATACGCATCACAACCTGACATTGATCCTCTAACTCTATCAAAAGGAGATTTGTTGCTTGTTAACATGACGATAAATGTATCTGATATCTCTTTAATGGACTTGCATACGTGATAGCCATCAATTCCAGGTAATACGACATCGAGAAATACGATGTCATATTCGTTCCGTACTGCCATTTCCTGAGCGGATTCTCCATCCTCCGCGTAGTCGATTGCGATAGGGATTTCCGTCATTAATGGTAATTTTAGTTCCATAAATCGCCTGATAGGTAAGCTATCATCGACCACTAGTACTTGTGTTCTATCTTGTCTCAGTTGTTGATTGTTTTTCTCAGCTTCTGTAAATGCATCGATTAACTTTCGGAATACTAATGGCCGGATAACATTTAGGTGGTTTTTTAGGGGTAGGGTTTCTTCCGATATAATTATCGTTTCTACATCGTCCTTAATTAATTTCCATGTTCGTAAACTACTTCTATTGTCGCCATTGATAATTACAAGGTGTGAATTTATAGAAGGGCTGTAGCTAATAAGTTCATAATCTCTAAATTGTTTTGCTCCCAGACGAAATAAATTGGTTATAAATTTTGTATCTCGATCTGTTAACCCAATCTGAGATATATATATTTTATTGGCACTAAAATTTCTCATGGTTTTATTAAACCCTGTTGATTTTAAAGGCGAGGAAGTTATGGATATTGTTATAAATAATATTTCTGATAACTCAATTAACGGCGAAAAAGACAAAAACTTCCATCAATAAAATGATAATCGAGAACCAATTAACAAAAATAATTGTTATTAGAACTTAACGAGATAATGGGGTTTTTTGGTTAGTAAAGAGGGAATAAAAGCGTATGATTTTACTTACGAGGGGGGGATAAACACCTACAGCAATGTAAGATATCGCTTACGTAATACCGAGATGTTTTTGTCTTCTCGTAGAACGATAACTATAAGGTGCCAATAATATGCATGATCGTAGGACCTTAGTTCCTAAAGGGGGGGTGTTGAAGCCCCCCCTTTTTTAACTCCCGGATCTTTACTATTGAACCCAGACCTCTACGCGGCGATTTTTCTCTTTTCTTATGGAGTTGGGATCGGCAACAAATACAGCGCTACCTGCAATGGTCTTTATGCGATTTCTTACACCGATATTTCGCAAGGCCCAGCGAACATTTTGTGCTCTAAGTCTCGATAGAGGAGAGTGGTTTCTTTTTCTGGTTGTTGGGTTAGAGTAACCGACAAATTGAATTTGTTTAAACGTATGGTTTTTGTTTTTTAGAAAAGCGACTAACCTCTGTACATCCGCATTTGCTTTGGTATCAAGGTTGGACGTGTCTTTCTGAAATCTTATATTTAAGTTTAAACGCCACCATGACACTCCTTCCTCCGAGTTACCGGGTAGGGCATAAATCTGTTGAGATACAAATCCTGAATACTTTACTTGTTCTTGCCCAGAGTTAGACTCCGCATACCGTAAAAATGCATCAACGATAGCGGGGTGTTTGGGATTGCTTGATTGGTAAAAATAAAGTCTTCGGGAGAGAGGGTAATCCTCAGTAGCGATGGTTAACTCTGATGGTGTAATACCAGGGGATGATACATCTGCGCTAGACGTTGAATCAGAAATGGATAAGGCTTTTGCATCACCGATAGATGCAAGGGGAATAAACCCGATTGAATCGATATCTCGGCTTACCGATTCCGATAGATTGTTATTTGATTCGAACCGAACAGCGTTGCCGATAAGTTTTTTCTTGCGAAGAACCAGGTGTTTAAAGGTGTCATAGGTTCCTGATTTTGCATCTCGAGATTTTACGTGAATCGGTTTAGAGGAACCGTTGAGTGTTTTCCATGTGGTTATTTCTCCTGTATATATACTTTCTAGCTGAGACAGCGTTAAATTAGTAAGGGCATTGTTTGGATGAATAATAATGGCCAATCCATCAATGCCTAATACGATTTCTTTTGGCCCATCGAAGGACTTGTAATGGGTATTGAGTAATACCTTCTCCTTCGGTTTTATTGGGCGTGATGCTGCAGCAATATCTGCTTTCCCATTGAGCAAACCTTTGAAACCAGTACTCGAGCCATGGGCTGAAATTACGATTTTTAACATGGTATGTTGATCTACCCGTTGGTATTTTCCAACCACCAGCTTCTCGTTGGAATTAGTGTTAACGGTGTGAATATCACTTGCTCCGAGAGTTTTTAAAAAGCCTTGAGCCAGGTTTGGGGCTAATTGAGCGCCAACGGTATTGGAGCCTTGAATGGTAAACAATAAGTGTTCTTTTTTGAGAGGAACCGGTAATTGCAAATCCACAGAGCTTAGCGGTATGCTTTTGTTGCTAAGTATTGACTGTCCCTCTGCAATTGCTTGGATAAATGCGGATTTTGTTGTCTCCGCGTTGAGGTGTGTTGTGATAATTGTAAGACTTATGCCCATCAGCATAAACTTGGTAATGTTGAACAACTGCTTCATGATTCTGCCTCTATATAATTCATCTTTGCCTATAATGTGAGCGACAAAGAAATGCTGATTCATCTATAAATAGGAAGGGAGGGGGATACTAACAAAATTAGGCAAAGGACTGGAGCATTTATGGGTGATGTGTGTAAGTTATTGCGCAAAGTGGTGGTTATCTATTCGATTTGTCCAAGTGGAAGGTTCGCTGGAGCTGCTAAAGGTGATTGTTGTACGTTATATAAATCTGGTAATTACTTGAATTGTTGGAAGCGATATCGCTATGCCGATGAGTGCTCCCATAATAACATCCGTAGGATAATGCAGGCCTAGCACCACGCGTGACACAGCGATGAGTATTGATAGCGGGGTTAGTAACACTGCAAGCAATGGGAAAAAATACATACATACCACAGTAAAGCTGACTGCATGCAGAGTGTGCCCCGATGGGAAGCTATATTGGTCTAGTGGTTGTGTTCCACAAGACAAATCTTTAAAAGAAATGTAAGGACGCTCACGTATTAATCTCGATTTTAGTGACTTATAGATAGCGACATTGAATATAGCCATTAACGCCATTCCTATCGCCACTACATAGCCTTTAATGCCACATAAAAAGAATAGTCCAAGCATTAATGTATACCAAATACCCCCATCCCCTAAGCGGCTAACGATACTAAAGAAACGTTTGATGGTATTTCTTCGACTGAAATTATTGAAGTACACACATATCTTGTATTCAAATTTATCGATTTTCTGAAAAATAGACTTGTGGTTTAACGTTGCCATCACCTATTTACCTTTTATAAATTACATTGTTAGTATAAAAATCTATGCAAAGGTAATGTAATAGGAATATATGAATATTAGGTTTCATTGAGGTTACGGTTTGATGACATTACCGAAAGAGCTATTACAGGTTAGGCGGTTATCTCTGATAGTATGCCTTTGTTTTTAATAGATTTTTCCAAAAAGTCCATTGCTGCTCGAAAACGTGGAGTGGAATATAAGTCCTTGTTGATAAGTAAGCAAAGGTCTAGCGCATACTCTTGATCGGGGTGGATGCGTTGTAATTCTGGTGAATTAACTCCGATAAAGTCCCACAAGTATCCAATGCCGATTCCAGATTTTATAGCCTGCAATAATGATGCTCCTGAATTTACTTTGCAGGATATTTTTGCATTTTCGGGAATATAATCACCAATAAACTGATGAGTAACTTTTTGAGAAAGGTTTTCGTCCCAACCTATCCATGTGTGTTTCTTTGTGCGTTCGTTTGAGTGTCGTTCTAGGTAGGCGTTTGATGCATAAATCGATCCGGTGACTACACCAATCTTTCGTGAGAGAAGGTGTTCTTTGGGGGCGTGATTGGTAATTCGAATTGCGATATCTGCCTCGCGATTTGCAAGATCAACGGCAAAACTATCCCCGATAACCTCAAAGTTTATATCGGGGTGGCGTAGTAAAAAATCACCCATCTCAGGCATTAATGTTGAAGCCAGTAAATCGGTTGTTGCAATTCTAATGCTACCATTGAGATTGTTGTCAGAGCCTGTTGCATGGTTGTTTAGTGAGACAAATTCATTCTCAATGGTTTGTGCTGATGCGAGAATAGATTCTCCTGCGCGGTTGAGAGAATAACCAGTGGAGTGGCGTTCAAAAACAGAAAACCCCATGGTCTCTTCAAAGCTATTAAGACGCCGAATAACGGTCGTATAGTTCACACCCAGTAACCGAGCGGCACCTGATACAGTGCCGTTATGGGCTATGGCAAGGAAAAACTTTAGATCGTTCCAGTCATTCATTATTGTTGGGGCTTATTGTTTGGTGCGTTACTGACCGTTACCAATTCCCGTTAGCAAAGAAATTATTGATCCAGAAATCGCACCGTGTTGGTTTAAGGTTGGTTGCGGTATCAAAATCCCCTCCCAAATGAATATAGTCTGTTTGTGTGGCGCTGTAAGCAGGCCATAGGGGTAAATCAACGTTATTAGGATTACCTGTATGAGCAAAGTTGGTCCAATAGCGCATCATAATATTTTGGGTGTTTAACCGCTCTGGGTTATTAACGTAACCCAGAACACTCTGAATGCCAAATACATAAGGGATTTCCGCCGTGTGATAGGTGCCCCAAGGTGGTGTGTTTTCGCCCCGCTGTAGTTCCAGAATAACGTCGGTGGTAAAGCTACTCACATCTTGAGTAAACTGGTACATGAATACTGAATGTCCGGTTTGGCTCATAATATTACCCATTTCACGGGAAGGGCAGTCCATAAAGCCGTCCCCGGCTAGTGCGGCTGCAGCGTGCCCAGCGTTGGGATAATCGGCGAATGGATAGATCTGTGAAAATTGTGATGCCATATCCCCGTAAAACGTCGATAAATAGTCCAAGTAACTCGCTTCATTATTACTGTGATCACGAAGGCCAACAAACATAGTACCTTCATCCTTATTGGTACCTAGAAGCAATGAAACTTCAGGCTTTACGCCTTTCTTTAGCAAGGTTATTGGATGTTCTGGCAGAAAATAACCGTCAATATTGGAGGTTGGGTAGTAGGCCCAGTCATCAGGATGTTCAACAAATAGTTCGTTAATTTTGATATCTACAGCCTTCACAATATCTGCTGCCGGTAATGCCCTTGCGCAGGCAAGTGGATTACTTGCCGTATCACAACCCAATTTGGCAAATAATGCATTCCCTTTGGCTTCGCCTCCAGAAAGGTTAGGCGTACGCACCATACGACAAGAACCGCTTTGCATGATGGCCTTTGTAAATAGACCGTCAGATAACGGGGAGGCTAGTAAGCTGCAAACACTGATTGCCCCGCCAGATTCTCCGAAGATTGTGACATTATCTGGGTCCCCTCCAAAATTGGAAATCTCCTGCTGTACCCATTTTAATGCTTCGACTTGATCAAGGAACCCTTGGTTACCGGAGCCGCCGTATTCGGATTCTTCACTGAGCTGACGTGTTGCAACAAACCCTAAAAAACTTAAGCGTGAATTGACGTTTACTACAATGACGTCATTGTTACTCGCTAACTGTTTGCCACTATATTGCACCCCACTGCCGGACCCCTGAAGTAACCCACCCCCGTGAAACCAGACCATAACAGGGTAGATTCCTGGTTCTGATGGAGCCCATATGTTGAGAAAGAGGCAATCTTCATCACCGCTAAAAACATCGGTGGGAATCCCCCCCTGGACACAGCCTGCACCATTTACAAGTGCCTCTTGTGTGCCGCTCCATTTTGAGAGCGGTTCAGGAGGTGCCCAGCGAAGTTCACCAACAGGGGGATTGGCAAAACGAACGCCCCTGAAGGTTCTAACAGTATTATTGTTGTTCCCAAGGATTTTACCGAGGCTGGTAGTGACAAGGTCGTTCCCCTGTGGCACGCAGCCAGACAGGCTTGTTAACGTTAAGAGGATGCTAATATTCTGAAGAAAGGTGCGTTTATAAAACGATAGTTTAGTCATGACCCAGCCTGTTATTGTTATTGTTGTTAGGGGAAATCTTAAAGATGTGGGCGGATTGAAACAATTAGGTGTTTTTGCAAATTATTAATGCAGGGTTGCAGAATGCAGTTATTACAGTATTCATGGAAAATAGCTGTCACAGCGATACCTATCACAGTTAGTTACAAATACAGCTATTTTATTGTTGTTTACCGCTGACGGCGCAGTGTAAACATGATTCGAACAATACTCGCCCTTAATGTTAAAGGGTTAAATTCACACAACAGAGCATTCCAGCAAATAATCGTAGAAAAACTCTGAAAAATTATTAGAATGGCCTCTTGTTTTATAAAGTCGGATTTGAAGCTAATGGGCGAGATCATTCAGGAGTCAAAACATCAGCTCGTCGATTTATTTCATAAAAATCAACAAGAGTTGATGCGGTTTTTAATTTCCAAGGTATCTAATACCCACGATGCAGAAGATGTGTTACAGGATTTATTTATTAGGGTGTCTGATCTGGACAAGTCGTTGGCCTATGAAATAGATAAACCAAAATCCTATTTGTTTACCGTTGCTAATAATATGGCAACGGATTCTCTTCGTAAAAATGCTCGACGATCTGCTCATTTGTCAGATAGTAAGTGTATTGGAATAGAAAATACGCAAACTGCACCGAACACCCCTGATCGAATTTTAGATGCCCAACAACAAGCTGAACGGTTACGTGTAGCGTTATCTGTTATGCCCGCTAAGCGTCGCCAAACTTTTTTGCTCTTTAAATATAGGAATTTAACGCGTGCTGAAATTTCTGTAGAGTTGGGTCTATCTATTCATGCGGTGGAAAAGCATCTTGTACGAGCACTTAAAAATTGCAGAGATGCTTTGCAACAAGGGGATCTAGCATGACTGATGTTTCGAAAACCACGCCGCTTACAAATACCGGAAGTGCCGTGAACAATACAGCAGATAACTTTGATACCTCGGCACTCGAATGGATAAAGAGCCATGAAGAAAGAGCAATACAACCAGCGTTGAGCGAATCGCAAAAGGTAGTCGGAGAGATTAATACTATATGGGCTGTATTGGATGGGTTGGCAGAGGATGATTTTCCTGAATTGGCCGAATTTGATAGTAGTGCCACTATGCAACCGAAATCAAAATTGAAGTCAAATCTACAGTCCAAACACCAGTCTAATCAACAGGAGAAGCCTCACTCCATTGTGGTACGTTTACGCCAGCCCCAATATTGGGGCGCAATAGCAGCGATGTTATTGATCGCGTTGTTAGTGCCCATAGCTTATGTGGGGGTTCCTACGGATTATGTGGTTGCAAAAGGACAACGTGACACCGTTATCTTAACAGACGGTTCCCGCATAGAACTTGGAAGTAACACCCGGGTTAGTGTCCAAGAGGGGTGGGGACAGCGGGCAGTGACGTTAGAACTGGGGAGTGCATTTTTTACTGTCACTCCGAATAAAGAAAAACCTTTTGTTATTCACGCAGGCACATCTACCGTCACGGTATTGGGGACCGCATTTAGTGTGTATCGAAAGCTGCAAAACGTAGAAGTCGTGGTGGAGAGTGGAAAAGTTAATTTGATGAATACCTCAACTAGCTATCGCCTACCGGTGGATGTTGACCTGATTAAAAATCAAAAAGCGATCATCAAGCATGGTGATGTTCTGGAAGTACTTAATAATGTGAATGTAGATGATGCCATCGCGTGGCGCCGGGGGTTTATTAACTTTAAACAAGCATCATTGGCAGCGATTGTTGAGCGAATGAATGATTTTTATGATACCCCTATTTATATACGAAATAATAAACGCCGAGAATTGGTATTATCTGGTGTTTTCAAAACGGATGACCTGGATAATTTTTTGATTGGGTTGCAGGCAATCGCGGAAGTGAATGTTGAGCACAATCCGGGTGGTGCGATATATCTTTATTAAAGATGCTCCCATCTCCTCAAGTGCTGGTTATGGATTATTCGTAACGATATTTCTCACTCTATTAACCCATGTGCCAATATCAGTGGCTATGGAGTTGACAGGGGGGGCTACATCGACTGCTGTTGATATTGAATTGCGAGCGCAACCACTGGAAGATGCGCTTACGCAATTGGCTACACTTTATCGTATCCCCATTATCTTTCGATCAGACATTGTTAGTGGGTTACATGGAAAAACGTTAAAAGGAAAATATAGCCTTCAGTTTTCATTAACGTTATTACTGGCAGAGACCCCGTTAAAATATACTATCGTTGATAATACATTGGTGACCGTCACGCTAAAGAATACTAAAAACTTTGGTGGCCTGAAAAATAATCATGAGTCTTTACAAGAATCGCTATCACTTGATATTAAGCCACTGTTGATATCAGAAATTGTGGTAGTGGGTGAGAGCCTTAATATTGGATGTTGTCGAGATACTCCATCAACGGCAACCAAAACCTTTA
The DNA here is from genome assembly GCA_913063125.1 of uncultured Gammaproteobacteria bacterium. Classification (GTDB taxonomy): domain Bacteria; phylum Pseudomonadota; class Gammaproteobacteria; order Pseudomonadales; family Ketobacteraceae; genus 42-54-T18. The sequence goes on from CAJXZM010000035.1 coordinate 19,257, forward strand.
CTCCCACTATTGAAGTTCCGAAGTCCTTAGAAGGCATTGATTCAAGTTTATTTAGTGATCGTGGTAATGCCACGCTGTCTGAGGCATTTAGAGATTACTCTTCTGTTAATGTAACGGATTTAAAAGGCAATATTAATGTTCGAGGGTTTAAGTTATCTGATAGATCATTGCTGAAAGATGGGCAGTCTATCGTGAGTCACGGTATAGCCCCGTTAACGTTGAATAACATTGAGGGTATAGAGGTTGCGAAAGGAGTTAATTCCACGCTTTATGGTTATGGCCAACCAGGTGCGGTGATTAATTTGGTGACAAAAAAACCAACCCCTTATACTTTTACAAACATAACGTTTAGCACGGGAAATTATGATAAATACGTTGCGTTGGATACCAATGTGCCTGTGCCGTTAAGTGATGATTTTTTGTATCGAATTAACGTTTTAGAGAGAGAAGAAACGATACATAAAAATTCACAAGGTTCTAAAGCACCTCAAGGTAAGTTACGCCAAACCGAAATATCGCCGTCTCTGAGTTATCAGATTAATGAGACGGATAAGGTGCAAGTAGCTATTGATTACAATCATCAGCGAGCCAATGGCTATAAAGGAAAGCGACCCTTTGATGATTTAGTCGTCGATGATGTATTGGGGGTTGGGTTGTTTGATGTTGTTTACCCTTCCTGGGTAGGTAATGCTACTGATTTTTATCCCAATTCGGGCTCTGGTTCTGGTAATGAAGAAAGTCATGATTCAAAAATCATTGAATTAAATATTCATTATCAGGGGCTGACGGAATCAGGGTGGGATGTTCTAATTAATACCTATTATGGTAATAATAAACGTGAACGGGAATATACCAATGATATGAGTATTTGGCTAAACCCTGCTTTTGATCCGCACCCTTTCTTTATCTCTTTTTTAAAACCTACTACCTACCTCCAAACACTTTTTAATAATAACGCTGATTTCATTCAAAATTATCAAAATGTTCGTTCAAATTTCATTGAACATATGGGGCTTACCTATGGGATAGACGAACCTGATATCATTGATGCTATCTATCATCAAGGGGACGACTTTCCGCTGTGGGAGGATAATCAAATTCATTTCTATCAGATAGCGCTCGATCAAATATCAACATCAAATCTGCTTAATATTGATATGTCAGTGGGAAAAGAATTTACCTGGTTCGATACGGATCATTTTATGTTGTTCGGGTTATTACATACTGAATCTAATGCAAAGACACGCATATACCAACGTTACAACAAAAGTTTGTACGATCGGGGGGCTGGTTTAGTAGCGGAAGGTGGTAGTGACAACCGATATTTGGGTTGGGCGTTGCAGCGTTATGCGGTGACTCCATGGTATAACCCTTTTGGTTCTAGCCCGGATGGCATAGTGTTGCCCTCTGCCATATCCCGTTTGGCTGGGTATGAAACAGGGGGGGTATTTTCATTAGATAGCTCCCTTCTTTATAGTTCGACGCTAAGTAAAACCACATTAACCGGTGTGTTTTTTCAAGATCAAATTTCTCTTAATGAACGCTGGAAGTTATTGGTGTCAGCGGGTTTTTATCGATATGATCGTGAATACGATGTTACGAACCTCAGTTCGTTACCAATATTAGTGGGTGAATTTGATTACTTGACCAGTCGCAGTTATGCGAATGATGATTTTATTGCGCCTCAGGTTGGGTTGAGTTACTTGCCTGTTGAGAATGTTGCACTCTATGTTAATTATGGTCTGCAATACGACTTGTTGAGCGGGGTTGATGCAAATCTATCTCCCTTGGATCCAGAAGAAACGACAACCTACGAAACGGGATTGAAGTGGTGGCCGTCTCAGGATGTTAATGTATCGTTAGCTTTTTTTCAAATGACAAAAAATAATTGGGAAATAACTGACGGTAATAATTTTATTTTTCGTATGCAAGAAGGACGATTTAGAAGTACTGGTTATGAATTTAGTGTGGTGGGTTTTGTTATTCCTCAGCTTAAAGCAGCCATAAATTTTACCAAGACAAAAATAGAATCCCTTGAAGAATCTAATGGAGGAAGCGATGAGAATTTGCTAGCGCAGACCCAAGTGGGAGTGCCATCTAATAGCGGAAGTTTTTGGTTTCAATACCATAGCGAGCCCTATGGAACCCATGGCTGGGCATTTGGGTTTGGTGCAACTCACGTGGGTGGGCGTGAGTTTACACTACAGTTTATTGAATCTGAATTCAGTGAATACACGTTAGTGGATGTTGCTGTATCCTATTTGCATGAGGATTTTCGTATTGCTCTTAATGTCGATAATGTGACCGACGAAGAATGGATTGTTGGTTCGGGTATTACCCCTAATGTCGCATCATCCCCTCGCTCTTTTGCAGAAGGTCCGGGTATTCGATATCGTATTTCAACGGAGTTGTTTTACTAGGCGTCTACTAGTTCTTTCTTTTTTTCAAGGCTAGTATCCACAATGCCTGGCCAGAGTGGTTGTGTCTCCGTGCCTATTAATATTCTGGTGAGTTTAACGACACGTTTAAATATTGATTCGGACACTACAGGTACATTATGTTTTTCGCAAATATCACGTATTCGCCTATGAGCAATTTGATACTGGCGAACGGTTAAGTCAGGAAATACATGGTGTTCAATTTGGTAATTTAACCACCCCTGCATAAAGTCTCGAGTATCTCCGCCACAATTGTAGTCGGCAGATCCCAAAATTTGATTTAGATAAAAGTTGGCGCGATCTGTCGGGTGTTTATCAAATACATAAATATCTGACCCGGCATGGTTGGGGACAATAACAATATAACTCCAAATATTAATAACCACTTCAGCAATGAGTAAATTGATTAATGCGTATAGGGCAGCTTCAGGGCTTACCAATAAGAATAATGAAGGTAAAAATACAAAACGGAAACTGATATAGGGTAACCAACAGTGCCATACAATCAACCAAAATCGTTTGTTCAATGGAGACCAAAGTGCCCAGGAACCCAGTTCAATGTTGGTTTTTTCTTTTTTGTTGAGTAATGCATTAAGGGTGTTGGGTGCATAATAGAGGGGTTTCCAAACGATCGCGATTGCCGTCACAATCAAAACTTTGAGCACTGCCGGGAAGCGCGCTTTCCGCAGCCAGTGTGCATTATATTGCGGCACATCAGGGTCTCCGGTTTCACCCAAGTTATAGTGATGTAGAACATCATGTTCATGATGCCATGCTTCAGGATAGACCCAATCTAGCCAATCAATGACACGACGCCATCCGCGTGCATAGGTTTTGCTATTGTATCGAGCGGGTGCACCAGGAATATTTTCATAACCTCGGTGGCTAATATGATGGGATAGGATTGTCCATCTTCCAAAGCTGGCGGCAGCAAGTGCCATAACCGCGATAGGGTTGGGGCCAAGCCATGCAGTACATAAGCCTAATATGACTAAGCACCAAACAATACGTTCAATCTTTTGAAAATGAGCGAGGTCTTTAGACCCAATGTCCTGCTTTAGCTCGTTGCGCAAATCATCGATGTCTGACGCAAAAGTTTCTAAATTCAGGGGTAAGGGGGTACGTCTCATGGTACTGATAACTCCATAAAGCGGTGGGGGTGGTTTTATTGAAAGGGATTAGACGATAACCCATAGGGAAAGGCAAGGTTAAATCAGGTAGCCAGCAAGTTGAAATAGGATTGCTGACTTCCATCTCTGGTATTTTCCCCCTGACTTCTCGAAAGTGAATATCCGGAATGAGTTACCACCTCACTATTCCCACCATGGGTAAAACGCTGGCATTTCCGTTGAAGTATTCGATGAGTTCTTGGTTCATCTCCAGGTTAAAGGCGTTGAGATTATCGGGGCGGTTGAGGGTTAGCGTTAAAATTCGGTCACTAACCTGATAATTGATTGTATTATAACTCATGGTCATTTCCTGGGTGTTTTTGACAAACTTGCGGATATTTAACCCGTTCCAATAAGCTGTTTCCTGAGCGATAGTTTGCTCGCAAATCTGCTTTCAAATTACGATTCAAGAGCAGCATTGCATTCTTGATGAAACCATAATACCGGAGTTTCTAAGCCTCCCGTAACCCAATGAGTATCTGCCCCAGATCGCGCAGCGGACTGGATATTTTCACATATGGCGATATCCTCAGCAGCAAACACTTGTTGGTTGATCAATTTAAACGTTTTATCCCAATATGACGCTTTTAAATTAGCATCTTCTGGCACAAGCATATCGTGAAAGACGACACATTGGTCGGTACCATCTGGGAAAACAGTGATACGTGATACCCAGTCAGGATGAAATACGAGAACGGTATTTGGGAATAGCGTGTAAAAAGGTGTTGTCCAACTTCTAAAGTCCCATTCAGATTCAGGTAATGATTTCGCTTTTAGAATGTCTTTACGAGCCCCGACGGAGCGAGAATGTTTCCCCATTTTTTGGAATACTGAACCATGTTCTAGAAAAAAAGATTCTACGGAATCTTTATGTAAACTCTTTAGGTGATAGCCCTCACTGAATGCATCAATAATAAGTTTCCAGTTACACTTTGGTTTTTGGATATCGGAAACTCTCCTAACATGATTCTTCAAACCGAAGTGTTCAAGATCTTTATCAATCCCCGCCAAATAATGTCGGATATAGACTTCTTTGTTCTCAGGCTCTTCACTTATAGGTGCTTTAAGTTTAGGTACGACCCAAATAAACCCGGCCACTTCGGTTACTGATAATTCCTTGAGCCCATGCTGTTCTAATTCCAACGAAGGAAAGGCATTATTGCTGGGGACAAACTTAAGCGAACCATCGTCCATATAACCCCAGGCATGATATGGACACTTGAAGGCTTTTGCTTTACCACAGGGTTTTTCCGTCAGTTTTGCCCCTCGATGCCGACAACTATTGAGAAATACTCGAAGAATTCCGAGGCGATCTCTATTGACGATTATTGGAATATGACCGATGTCTAATGTAATAAAGCTACCTGGTTCGGACAATTGGCTAGAATGGGCCACGATCACAGGGTATTCGAGAAAAAGGGTATTAAGCTCATCCGCTAGTCGATCCTTAGATGTATAGTGCGAAACCTCAATCGTTCCTGTTTCACCCATAATTGAGGTTTTCTCTTCGATAAGCGTCAACATACGTTTTAGGGTTTCGATTCTATGTTCCTGTTGCATTAGCGATACCTTTCGTTTTCCGTTCAGATTGTGTTCGTAATATTCTATTATGGATGTAACAAACAAATCGGCCGAAACGTAGGGCATTTGAGACAAATAAAGGTCTTGAGTAGATTTTTGCGTCTTCACATAGCGTTAGTAAGATGAGGTGGCCTCAGTACATTAAAACTAATAGACGTGCAGGGTACCTCTTATCGTTCATCAAGGTATGAATGTTAATCTTGCTGCTCTGTGTTGGTTATGAAAGTGCATCACAGTTTAGCAGAGCGTTTAAAGATTTGTTTGATGTGCCTCCGAACCAAGCGGATAAAATAAGTTATGGTGAAATGAATTAGTTTTCCCATATCAATGAGCGACCACCTCAAAGGGAGAACATTTATGCGATTTCAGAATAGCGTTTATTCAGGATCTCTGTCAGCAGGTGTTGAACATTATCTAACGATACAGGTTTAACCATAAAGTAATCCATGCCCACATGGATTGCTTTATCTCGGTGCTCCTTTAACGCATGAGCAGTGAGAGCTACAATGGGCGTGGAGACTTTTTTATGTTCATCTTCCCACTGGCGTATACGTAGCGTAGCTTCTAATCCATCCATTTCTGGCATCTCGCAATCCATAAAAACAATGTCGTAGGTGTTTGTTGTGAATTTTTCAACGGTTTCTAATCCATTGTCAGCAAAATCAGGGTATATTGAAAACTTTTCTAACATACCTTTGATAACAATTTGGTTGACGGGGTTGTCTTCGGCAACCAGCACCCGTGCAGCGGAGAAGTTTTCATATTTATTGTCGGTTGTGGATTTTTTTGTGGTATCAGTGTTGAGAAAAAGGTCTGTAAGTTGATTTTTGATATCAGCGGCAGTAGTTGGGTAGCGCATGGTTGAGCTCATATGGACGGTTGTTAGCTCGTTGGTTTGCCATTTACAGTTTAATCCGGTCATAAGACAGAAAGTCGTTTTGTGTGTGTTGAATTCATCGGAGATTTCACGAATTGCAGCATATCTGTGATCAAAAAATAATTTTTCATCCCAAAGTATGACATCAAATTGAGCTTGCTGAAGATCGTTTTTTCGGCTGACCAATGCATCAAATGACGTGATATTGTTAAATGTAATACCCCAGCGGTCGTATACATTGTCAGTCAGAAAACGAAAAAGTGGATCCTCGGAAATTAAAAGTACTTTTTTCCCTTGTAACTTATGATCGCTACCAACTGCGCTGAGGCGTTGTGGTTTTTCATGAACAGGGAAGTGAAGATCAAACCAAAAGCAGGCTCCGTTACCCAGTTGACTTTCGAGTCCAATATCCCCATCCATTAACATCACTAGACGTTTACAGATGCTGAGACCAAGGCCTGTGCCGCCAAATTTACGAGTAGTCGATGTGTCTGCTTGTCTGAATTCATTGAACAGATGCTCCTGTACACTTTTCTCTATCCCAATTCCTGTATCGGATATTTCAAATCTAAGGCATGTTTCTTCCATTGAGGAGGATATTTGTTTTACCTGTAATAGTACGTATCCGGTTTCTGTGAATTTTATCGCGTTACCCATTAAATTGGTGATTATTTGGCGTAGGCGGACTGGATCTGTGTGGATTTTAAGAGGGGTTCCAGGTTCAATGATAGCGCCCACTTTTATTTGTTTTTTCTCCGCCATTAGGGAAAATAGCTCACTGCATTCATTCATCATGACTTCAAGATCTATGTCGATTTTTTCTAGTGTCATTTCACCAGCTACTATTTTCGAATAGTCCAATATATCGTTAATAATGGTTAGCAATGACTGGCCAGAATTCTTTATGATGTCCAAAAACTCACGTTGCTGTGCGTCCAGTGACGTGTGCTGAAGTAGTTCAGTAATGCCGATAACGCCATTCATAGGGGTTCTTATTTCATGGCTCATGGTTGCCAAAAATTGACTCTTGGCCTTGCTTTCTATTTTTGCTTCAACGGATTCCTGATGAGCGGCAACAATATTTTCATAAGAGTCATGAACAATTTTTTCTGACACTAAACGTTCATTTTTTGCAATTTCGGATATTTCTGTTACGAGTTCTTGTGCCTCAATTTTGGCTTTTCTTTCAAAATTAACTCTATCGGCAAGTGCAAAAGACAATAGGATAACTTCGAGAATAGATCCTATTTGTAACATATTCTCCGTCACAAAATTTCTGGGTAGAATCCCAAGTTTATTTAGACCATAGGATAAAATTGATGACGTTAATACGACCCAGGCCAGGGTGAAATATCGTGCAGCAGAATTTCCAGATTTCCATTGAAGGATGGCAATAGTAAACACACTGGCAATGCCGGTTAAGGCAAGCACGATAACCACTTTTATCATAACGCTATAAGGAACAAAGAATACCGCCACACAGGCAATACAGGCTGCGGCGAACAGTGATTTTAGGATGTGTTCAGATTTTGTACGTTTAAGGCCTAGGAATGCTAATGAAAATGCTAACACGGATGCTGTAGAAAACGGGGTGAAAAAAGCAATGGTTTTGTCATTCCAAGCGATTAAATCTGGCCAAAAATATTGAAAACAAAACCCGTTTAATGAACCTTGTACAAAGCTAAAAGACAATACATAGAGCACATAAAATAGATAACTTTTATCGCGAACGCTAAAGAATATAAAGAGATTGTAGATTGCCATTACTAGCATGATGCCGAAGTAGGCTCCCTGTTTCATTGATTCTTCGAGATTCTCTTCCATAAAGAAACGTTCTTGCCACAATGCTAGGGGTACCTGAACGGATGTGGTGGTATTTACTTTCAAATAGAGTGTAGTGATATCGTTAGAAGGGAAGAGTAAAGGAAAGACAAAGTTTCTATGATTAAAAGGACGTTGGGAAAAAGGCTGCATGTCCCCTGTATCAATCGTGGTGATATCTCCTTGTGCAGAGACTATATATAGAGATACCTGATCTAATAACGGATAGCCAACTTCAAGCAATCTTTCAATCGGCTGGTTTAGCGGGTTTGAAATGACTAACCTAAACCAATGTGTGGATTCAGAATATCCAAAGTTAGGTGTTTTATTGTCGCTTTTTATCCAGCTAAAAGAGTCGGGTTTTTCGACAATTTGTTGGACTGTGAGTTGACGTGAATCGTCTACATAGGACGCGAGGTGAGGGTAGATATTTAGGCGGGGTTGGTCATCAGTAAGTAGCGCGAATTCATTAGCGTTTGCCATTGCGGGTAACAATAGGCCTAGAACTAGGCATAGCATTGGGCATAGAACGGGATATCGAATTTTGCCGAATATACGTAACAGACCAGTTTTTCTCATAAAAAACAATTTCCCATGAGTGTAGGAGCGATGTAATTGATACCTATCAAAGATAACTAACATCGGTTAAGCGGTCAAATAGCTTCCAATCATTGATTCTATACATCATGTTTACATTTGTGGGAAAGTATTTTCGATCTTCTTACGAATGACCAGCAGATAGGCATTGGGGGGGGGGATGATTGACCTTAATATGGGGATAGGTTGTAATGGGCTATGCGTAAAACAGATAAAAAAATAGAGAACCAACTTAGACTTGTATTAACGGGTGTGTGTGAAACAGCATTGAAGCAGATTGAGGGCTTTCAGTGGTTGACCCATATTGTTGAATACACGGATTTTCCAAATAGCCTTAAGGTAATTTGCATATTTGATACGAATGAAAACCTAGCAGATTATGTATCCAACTATGCGCCGAAGAAGACAGAGGATGAATTGACATCAGTCATCCAGAAGAAACTTCAGGAAATGGGTGTAAACGTCAAAAATATATCTGGCCTTGTAGGGTTTGATACCGAAGAGAATTGTGCAAAAGAGCACAACGGAAAATGGAATGATCGGCTTGGATGATAAGCAGATACTAGCATCTTGGCAGAAGAATGTTTCTCCTTGGATAGACGCTATTCAATATAAGCAGATCGAAAGTAGAGTCCAGGTAACGGACCAAGCGATCATAGAAACGGTAACCTCTTTATCAGGTAACAACGTTTCTGGTAATGGCGTATCTGGAAAAAATGTTCTTGATGTCGGTTGTGGCGAAGGCTGGCTTACCCGAGAGCTAACAAAGACAGGTTTGTCGGTAACAGGTGTCGATGCCGTTCAAGGTCTTGTGGATAAGGCAAAGACATTGGGGGAGGGAGATTTTCGGGTATTAGAATATGAACAATTTTCTGATAAAACAATACCTCAACAATACGACATCGTAGTGTGTAATTTTTCTCTTATCGGTAACGAATCTGTCGAACATATCTTCAAAGTCATACCATCAATATTAAGGGACGACGGTGTTCTTATCATCCAAACCCTAAACCCTCATACCGGTTGCGGTGAGTCTGCTTATGTCGATGGTTGGCGGGAAGGTTCATGGGATGGCTTTAGTCAAGGTTTTTGCGACCCAGCGCCTTGGTACTTTAGAACCGTTGAATCGTGGATGCAGCTATTTATCAATAATGGGTTTGTATTGGCTGATTTGAAGGAGCCTGTTAACTATCGTACAGGTAAACCCGTTTCGTTGATATTGGCGGGAAAATTGCTCAGCTTACCTGTTGTTGCCTAAATCAAGGTTGTCCTCAACGGTTGGATGCGACGACACATTATTTTGTCAATAGAGCTGTTGTTTTCTAAGTATCAGAAGAGGTATCAATTATGGCGTTTAGGCCGTATATATTAATGTCCCTCGTTTCCATTAAATCTACATATATATTTATAAGGCGGTTACGTGAAACAAGTCATTGTGGTAAATGAAAAACTTAATCTACCGCGTGGAAAACTTGCGGCTCAAGTCGCGCATGCATCCGTTGCAAGCCTTCTATCATCGGGCGCAGCGCATCAGCAACGTTGGTTTAAAGTTGGCATGCCAAAAATTGTATTAGCTGGGGAAAACCTGTCTCAACTACAGGGGTTATATGAAAAGTGCCAACAATTAGAAATACCTGCATATTTAGTGCAAGATGCAGGGAAAACGGTTGTAGAGCCTGGCACGGTAACCTGTTTGGGTATTGGTCCTGCCATTTCTGAAGAAATTGATAAAATAACAGGTTCTCTAAAATTGCTGAAGTAGGCTGTGAAAATCATAAACGTAACTGTTGACGTTATACGCAAAATTCAGATAAGAGTGAAAAATATGAATGAACATGAGAAATTAAATTATGTAGAGTTCTCAGCAAGTAATCTTGCTGAAACAAAAAGCTTTTTCAGTTCGGTTTTTGGTTGGGAATTTGAAGATTTTGGTCCTGAATACGCTGCTTTTTCTGGAGAGGGCCTTGATGGAGGTTTTTTTAAATCTGAGCAGTCATCTTCAACTAATAATGGGGCAGCATTACTTATTTTTTATAGTAATAACCTGGAAGATACCATCACTAAAGTTAAAGATTCAGGGGGTAAAATTATAAAGCCTATTTTTTCATTTCCAGGTGGTCATCGGTTCCACTTTACAGAACCAAGCGGCAACGAATTTGCGGTGTGGTCAGATGCGGGTGAATAACAGACTAGCTATAATCGCACGAGAAAGCAGTGATGGACTCGTTACACTGTGTTAAGTATGGTTTGTGAATCGAGATCGTATGTATGAGAAATTTAGATCTAAGTTCTTGGCGATTTGAGACGCTGTTGGTTAAGATGTCATCAATGGCTAAACGTTAAATTTCAGGAGGATTAAATGTGGCCCAAAGTAAAATATATGGATTAAGATCTCACCTTGACGAGAGTAGGTCTGCAATCTCTGCCTCAATACATGATTCGGTGATTTCGAGCATGAATATCTTTGTAGTGTAGGAGGTTATCTAATAACATTTTATTTTTAACCCTTTTCCCGTTTGAATACGTTAATAGATAAAACACATCCAATATCTACAGGCCTTGTACCATGCTTACAAATGAGAATTTTCAGTATATTTCACGTTTTTTCCTCATGATTTTTCTGGTTTTGGTGACAAATACGGCTACAGCAATTAATACGATAACTTCCAAAACGTTAGGAGGGGAGGAGCGCTATCTCGTTTACGCGAGCACAGACAAGCCTATTTATCGTGAAAATGAGTCGCTTTATCTGCGCGCGACAATTCTAAATGCGAAAGATAATACGCCAGTCCAGTCTGGCGATGTTTCTATCGCTGTAAAAATAAAGGGTCCAAAAGGCGAAGTCGTCTTTCAAAGCAATGGTGTCGGTACTGATAGCACTGCTGGTATCAAATGGGATATCCCATCCGGAACGCCTGGCGGAGTCTACACAGCGGCCGTTAGTAGTCCAAATATTGGTACACCTGAAACTGAGCGTACGTTTGAAATTCGCGCTTATCGTGCCCCGCGACTCAAAAACCAAATTGAATTTTCTCGCGAAGGTTACGGTCCGGGAGATGAGGTGCAAGCGACAATAAGATCAAAGAGGGCGGAGGGAGGGGTTCCTGTAGGAGCAAAAATCACGGTAATCGCCAGAGTTGATGGCCAAGAGGTTTTTAAAAGCATCCCGTTAACCGTTGACGATAACGGAATCGCATCAACCGTATTCAAACTTCCTGAAGAAATCACGACTGGAAATGGAAGCATTTCATTCATCATTGAAGATGGCGGTGTCGTGGAAACTGCCTCCAAAACACTCCCCATTCTACTGCAAACTATGGACATTACTTTTTACCCAGAAGGTGGGGATTTAGTAACAGGATTAGCAAATCGTGTTTATGTGCAAGCCAAGCGTCCAGATGGCAAACCCGCAGACATTCAAGGGCGAATAGTCGCTATGGATAGCGGAAAACCTGGCACTACTGTCATCAGCGATTTGAAAACCGAACATGAAGGTAGAGGAGTATTCACATTGACTCCAGATAGCGGTACCCAATATGCCTTAGTGCTGGATAACCCATCAGGCATAGACCGACATTTCCCTCTCCCCACAGCAAAGCCTCGGGGAGTCGTTATTCAAAGTATTCAAACCGTTTATGCTCATGGGGGAGATATTGCAATTCATGTAGCAACAGCAGGCATTGATCACCCGGTTACAATAACTCTCCATAAAAGAGAGGTACTTATCGATCAACACGAAATATCCAATATCCCTCATAAAGGCAGTCAGTCACCGACATTGCTTAATGCTAAGGATGCTGAGGGTGTGTTGATAGTAACCGCTTGGGATAACACCGGCGCACCGTTAGCGGAACGACTTATTTACGTGAAGCCTCGTTTCGAAGTAAATGTTAAAATCATCCCCCTAAGTGACACGTTTGTACCTGGCTCAACAATTCAACTTGAGGTTCAAACAACCGATGAACATGGCAACCCTGTCGAAGCGGTGACGGGAATTACCGTTACCGACGATGCCGTTTTGGAGTTGATTGAGAAACGTGAGCAAGCCCCTCGACTGCCTGTGATGGTATATCTAGAAAACGACGTGATTGATTTAGCCGATGCTCATGTCTATTTGGACAATAAAAATCCGAAAGCATCGCTAGCTGTAGACCTACTGCTCGGTACTCAAGGCTGGCGCCGGTTTATCTTGAAGGAATATAGCAACGTCAAAAACGCATACCCGCTAGCCAGTAAAAGGGTCATGGCTGAGCGCGTGATCGTACCAAAACACCCCTTTAAGAAGGGAAGGGTATTTGCTATGCCAATGGCCGCTATGGCTGGAAATATGATAGCTGAGGGTGCTGCGGCACCGTTAGAAAAAAGAAAAAAACTTGCTGTGAAGGCAAAACGAAACATTGACCTACAAAACGTGGCACCAAGAAATATAGCCCAGAAAAATATTGCCCCACGGTTTCAGTTGGCTGAAGCTCCGGTGGCCAAGCAGGAAAAGCTTCAGTTTGAAATGGAAGACGATATAGCGGGTATTAGAGACGACTTTATGATGGCCAGGGTCGCTCAGGTAATGGTACGTGAATATGCCTATCAGTCTCGACCCAACAGGAGGCCTTCTGATCGCGTCGATTTTACGGAGACACTCTATTGGCATAGCGGCATACACACAAATGCTAGAGACGGTAAAGCAACCATTGAATTTGATCTCTCCGACAGCGTAACGGGCTTTCGTGTAATGGCTGACTCCTTTGGTCGAAATGGCGCATTAGGCAGTAGTGATTTAGTCATCCATTCCCTAGAACCGTTCTTCATTGAGCCAAAAATGCCTTTAGAGATAACCGTAGGTGATGTCATAGAATTGCCCATAGCGCTCATTAATGCGACTGACAAAAACCTAAAGAGAGTCAGTCTTATTGTAAAAGGGGAGGGAGTAAGTATTACGCAACCTGAAACAATAGTAATGAATGGTGGTGAGCGTGTTCGACAGATCGTTAGAATTGAAGCCAATCAATCGGGAGAATTTCCATTAACCATTACTGCATCAGCAGCGCCGTATTCGGACTCAGTAACCCGAATGTTAATCATAAAGCCGAAAGGGTTCCCTGTTTCGGTCAACAAAGGAGGGTTAATCGGGCCGGAGCAGGCATTCCATTCGACAATAGAGATTCCTAGCGGTGTAGAAATAGGCAGTATCAATGCGATAGCAAAAGTATATCCATCGCCTTTAGCTAGCATGGAAGAAGCGTTGAATGCGCTATTAAGGCAACCTAACGGGTGTTTTGAGCAGACAAGCAGTACATCTTACCCATTGGTGATGGCTCAGCAGTATTTTTTAAGCCATCAAGGCGTATCGCCTGAAAAAATTGCGAAAGCCAAAAGTCTTCTTGATGCGGGCTATAAAAAGCTGATTGGCTTTGAATCGGCGGATAAGGGGTACGAGTGGTTTGGAGGCAATCCAGCGCACGAATCATTGACGGCCTATGGACTTATGGAGTTTGTCGATATGTCAAAGGTAATGGCCGTCGACCAAACAATGATTAAGCGCACCCGTAATTGGTTGTTGAGCCGTAGAGACGGAGAGGGTGGGTTTAAACAGAACAAAAAAGCATTGGATAGCTTCGGACGTGCACCCATCGAGACGACAAATGCATACATCGTCTGGGCCCTTCTAGAAAGTGGTGAGGACCCGATCAAGTTAAAGAAGGAAATACATTCTATTAAAGAAAAAGCCCTGACTAGCGACGACAGTTATGTCGTTGCCCTTGCTGCCAACATCCTTTATTTGGCCAACGATCACGAAGCCGCCACGGCATTATCCAAGAAACTTGTTGCTGCTGTCATTACTGACGGTTCCGTTGGCCATGCTGTAACGACAATTACCCGATCTGGAGGGGATGCACTTTCAATTGAAACAACGAGTCTAGCGTTATTAGCCTGGCTAAAAGATGATTCTACATGGGCGGCTGATGTTGAAAACTCAATAAAATGGCTCTTTGAGCGAAGTAAATCAGGGCGCTTTGGGTCAACTCAATCAACGATATTGGCATTGAAGGCGATCAACGCCTATGACGCTGCCCGCGCACAACCTAAGCAACCGGGCTTAGTTCAACTGTACGTGGACGGAATAGCTTTTGGTAAGCCTGTTATGTTCACAAAAGACACAAAAGGTGCCATTGAATTACCTGATTTTTCTGCAGCATTATCAATAGGAAAACATTCGCTTGAACTAAAAATGGAAAATGGAAGTAAAATGCCATTCTCGCTTGAGATCCAGTACCACACGCAATTACCTCTTGCGGCTATTGATAGTCCGGTTCGGATTACCAGCAATCTTTCTGGATCAACATTTAGTGAGGGGGAGCCTGTCGAAATGAAGGTCGTTATCAGTGCTGGTGTTAGTGATGCCCCCACCCCTATTGCCATATTGGGGGTGCCTGCAGGTATTGAAGTTCGCCATGATCAATTGAAAGAATTGGTTACTTCAAAGCAAATTGATTCTTATGAAGTTAAGGGGCAGACAATCATTCTTTACTGGCGAGCACTAAAAGCTGAAGAAACAAGAAATATTTCGATTGATTTAATTGCTGCAATACCTGGGATCTATACGGGTCAAGCTAGCAGAAGTTATTTGTACTATACCGATGAAATGAAATTTTGGGAAAAAGGTCATACCGTCACTATTGAACAGAAAAATTAGGCAGATGTTCCGGCTATATACTCATAGGGCGGGTAAAGTATATAAAGAGACATGTCAATTGAGGTATGCTTTAGCTGCAAGCATTACGCAGGGTTTTTTTGATACCACCATTTTTTAATGATTCTTATATTAGGACGGGCCGATGGGTTTTTCGTTTGTTGTTTTTTTATCGCTATTTACGTTAATTGGTTTGTCATCGGTATGGCGTAGCCGCGGCACAAAAGAGGACTACTATTTGGCTAGCGGCAGCGTGCGACCTTGGCTGGTTGGCTTGTCAGCTGTAGCTACCAATAACAGTGGCTACATGTTCATTGGGGTTATTGGTTACACGTATGTGACAGGGTTAGCTTCAATATGGCTAATGATTGGTTGGATCGCAGGTGATTTTCTTGCTTCTTTGTATGTCCATAAGCGGTTATTAATAGCGACTAACGAGAGTGGTGAAATTAGTTACGCTGGTGTCCTTAGTCATTGGTATGGAAAAAATCACGCGTCGTTACAGCGGCTAATTGGAATAATATCCTTGTTGTTTTTATTGACCTATGCCGCGGCCCAGTTAGTTGCAGGAGGAAAAGCGTTACATGTTCTACTAGGGTGGCCGATTTGGTCCGGTTCAGTTTGTGGTGCCGTGCTGGTTAGCCTATATTGTTTCTCTGGGGGTATTCGTGCATCAATCTGGACAGATGCCGCGCAGTCTATTGTTATGATTGTTGCGATGGGAATGCTGCTTATTGTTGCGCTTATGAATTTGGGTGGAGTAACTCATGCGGTAGAACAAATGCAGGCCGTTGATGGCTTTATGGACTGGTTTCCTAAGGATTTGGTTGTTCCAGGCTTTATCGGTGGGGTTTTGTTTATTCTAAGCTGGTTAGTTGCTGGGCTGTCGGTTATTGGGCAGCCCCATATTATGGTTCGCTTTATGACCTTGGATAATGTTGCGAACATGAGGCAGGCCAAGGCATGGTACTACTTATGGTTCACCGTTTTTTATTGCCTGGCCACAGGTGTTGGTTTGCTCGCTCGTGTATATTTGCCGGATGTGGCTAATTTTGATGCGGAGCTCGCATTGCCAACTATGGCGCAACAGTTGCTTCCTCCCGCTTTTGTTGGATTGATTCTAGCCGGTATATTTGCGGCAACTATGTCCACCGCTGATTCATTGGTGCTTAGTTGTTCTGCAGTATTAACCCATGATATGTTACCTAAAAAAGTTGAAAATATCTGGCTGCTAAAAATTGCCACAATCCTGATCACTGGTGTTGCTCTGTTATTAGCGCTGCTTAATAATCAAAGTGTGTTTAGTATGGTTATCATGGCGTGGTCAGGGTTGGCGAGTGCTTTTGCGCCTTTATTGATATTTTTGTGTTTGGGTAAACAGCCTTCGCAAATTGTCAGTATTGTTGCCGTCATTTGTGGTTTTGTTGTTGCGTTGGTTTGGCGGGAGTTTGGGTTGCACTCAATGGTTTATGAAGGTATGCCGGGGATGTTGTCGGGGATTCTTATTTTTTCTCTCTTCGAAATCAAAAAAGCATATGGTAAAGGCTTATTGAAAGAGTAATCAAGTAACAGGAGTGGGCGTAGCGCGAGGAGAAATCAGTGTCGAAGTTAACGTAATGCAATTTATGCATTACGTTAACGCTACTAGTGATGAGGGCATTGAGTGGCTATAATTACCCAATATACTCACAATTTATATCATCGATATGAAATGGCGTAACACCTTTACTAATCGAAAACTCTTGATCAGCTTCTTCGCGAGTCGTTACAATATTTCCTCTCGCGGCCGCGTGCATTTCAAATAGTTCATACAACGACAGCTTATGTGTTGAATCAACAATGGCTTCTATTCTTTCTTCAATAGAGGCTCGGTTGGATTCAATGTTGTTGCCACTCCACTGGGAATGCTTGGGTAAGCAAATGTCAGTCCAAATGGCTTTTCGCAGTTTAAGGTCAAATATAACCGGAATAACATTGTGACCATTAGCTCTGATGTCTATTTTTTGTTGTACCGATTTTGGACTAAAAACTTCGTTACTGTTTGGGGTAGATCGTGTCATCCAACCCGCAAAGCAGGTGTCGTGTTCTGAGAAGGTCGGTCCGCAATACACCAATACATTCATCGCCAAATAACGAGCGCCTCGTTCTACGGCTGCATCAATGGTTATGTCGATAAATTCACAGGCGCCGTTGGGGGCAGAAGTGATATCGCCGCTATGGTAGGTTTGATACCCCCTTGATCTCAAGTTGGTGTAACTCACCTGTTCCATTAGCGAGAAGTCTTCGTTATGAAAACTTGCGCTTAAATCAATGTCGCGACCGACCCAGTACACAAAGAGACGAAGGGTATTGTCGTCACCAATCGGTAGTCGCGTGCCTCTAGCCACAGAGAACAAACCTTTAGACGCGCTACGTTGCTGAGACGGGACTGGGCAATCCATTAAGTCGGGATCAATCCATACTTTACCTAAAGGTGCTTCCTCGGAAAAACGCTTGGTTAGAGTGTGTTTAATGCCCACGATTAATGTTGCTAGCGTGTCTTTGTTTAGCGCTTTCATGTTTTTGCGTACGATAATGGCGCGTTGTGTATTACCTTTCGGGAAAACTACACGCTTATCGATATCAAGGTTACGTCGGTGTAAATGTCCGAGTAACTGAAGCAAATTACGTGTAGGTATCTTGTCAGCAATAGATAAAAACGCATCAACAATATGGTTCTGTTGAAAGTTTGGTTGAGTGCCGTTATCGGCCTTTTGCATTAAGCGCTGTAATCGGTTTCCTTTCTTTTGGGGGGTGAGTCGCAACAGCAGGTCTAGCTTACGGCCGAACTCGCCAGGTCGAGATTTAAGCAGGTTTATAGCGGCCGGTAGGTTGTTAGTGTTGATGGCGTATTCCACGCGACCATAAAAACTTTCAAGTGCTTGGTTGTTTCTGGCCTTCTTCGCAATGGCGTATACCTTTTCTGAGTATTCGCCCACGTGTAGGTTGTGAAATAGCCGTACCCACTTGTTGCGATGACGGCCAATATCTTCTTCGTTAATAACGCGCGCCAGTTGTAATGTTAAGGTTTTGCGTAGTGAGCGTGGCAGCGAGACATATTGTACGTTTTGTGCCAGTGACACGTCGCCTTCTGATAAGTACGTAGCAATACGTAGAATGTCAGTAGCGGTTTTCACCAAGGGGCTGATGTCTTTGTCCTGCGCCAATAGAATCGCTGCTATGATGCACTTGTTCTCCGCAAAGGGGATGTCTCCTGGGAAGATAAGCTGTGTGTTGTCCACGTTTAGCATAAACCACTCAAGTGTTTGTTTGTCGTCTTCAGCGATTGAATCGTTTGACTGCAAGAGCTTTGTGAAAATAGCGTTGATCTCGGTGTTGGTGGTCAGTCCAATTTCAATGAACTTGTTGGCTTCAAATGCATAGGCCCTTGGTAGGGCGCGGTAGTTAGGAGTCCATTGTCCCGCTGACCAGTAATGTCGAATGGCGTTGAAATATAATTCAACGTCTGAAGCGTCAATCATTTGCTCAGGAAAGTTTGGGTACATGGGTTGGTAATTAACGTGCGAACCTTTGCGTTTTTGAAGGGGGGGGATTAGCTCTTGAGCAAGGCGTGTTAACTGGACTTCGCTTAAGGTTTTTGCGGTATTTAACAGTTGCGCAGACATAATAAATCCGAGGTTCATTAGTTCGGCGTTAAGGGTTAATGCTGCCACGAAATTATCGATAGGCGCGGTGTAGATTTTGGTTTTCTCTGTTATGCCAGCGTCCAAAATGGTGCCATCAAAAACAACGGCGTCCAGCTTGTTGAGTGCGATTGTGTTCTTGTTCAGTGTGTTTGTTGTCGTATTTCTTGTAGCGTTCATGATTTGTGCCTTATTGATAAATATAAGAGAGCGACAGGGCTAATTTTTATAGTTTGTTAGAAGGAAGCACCTGTCATAGCCTATAAAGTGAGGGGAGTAGAAAACCTGATTTACGCTAGAGCTCTACCAACTGAGCTACAGTTGCCGAAACAACTGGCTGGACTCGAACCAGCGACCACTAGATTAGGATAAGTAGAAGGAAGGTTTTCTATAGCCTCGATTAATATATTGCGCGAATTGTGCCAAGTTAAAAATTTCCTTCATGCTATTTATAACTTATTGATAAATATAGAATAAATATTTATTATTGGTCGCTGGCACCTTTCTTATTTTAATGAGAAAGTATCATGATAAATAGATATATATCTAAAAGGATATTTCTCTATTTGGGTGGTATGGCGAGTAAATGGAGGGTTGCTTCATACGCATTCTGATAGCGGGGTGAATCTGAACTACGTTTAGTGCGCTATTTTCAATAATGCTACTGCAGCATCCCGACGCAAATCCTCTTTAATTGTTTGCTAATTCGCGCAATGTTCATTTAACCAGTGTGATAAAGTTTGAGGGGGTATGCCCTGCTGGCTTCGGCCTTTCTATGCTAAGTCTCGTTTTGCTCGTGAAAATTCATGCTGGCTCAGCATTTTTTTCTAAAATTGTTGCTATTCTCGTTATTAGTATGGCAACACAAGCCGCTACTAATGAATATGTTTTGAAACCTGCGATTGAACATCGCCTTAATAATGCTGAAAAAGTTACAATCGAAGGCGGTTGAGTAATCATTGAATAGACGTTGTTGTAGGTAAGCGATCCACGAACACCATTCTAGCATAACCCCTCTCCAGGAATCATAGTAACGACCTCAACTAAACTGGAGGTGCGTATGAACCAAAATCAATGGAAAGCTCACGTAGAGGCGTGTAACGCGAGTGGACTAAGCAAAAGTAAATATGCGAAGCAGCATGACCTCGTTTATCACAATTTCATCTATTGGTCCCAAAAACTCGCCAAGAAATCAGTCAACGACTTTGTCCCTGTAACCGTCAAACCGACAAAGTCTGCTGACGTCATTGCTAAATCCATGCCCGTGAAAGCTGCTAACGAAATATTGGGCGTAGTAGAATTCCCGAACGGCGCTAGACTAGTCATCCATAGTTCTGATTTGATTGCGCAGCTAACTGTCCTACTGACAGGCAAGGTGTGACACATGTGGTTACCCTCTAATGCCAATGTTTGGCTTTATCGCACGCCTGTCGATTTCAGAAAGCAGATCGATGGTCTCGTGTTATTGGTTGCCGATACTTTGCAGAAAAACCCGACGTCAGGACAACTTTTTGTCTTTCGCAATCGCCATGCGGACAAAATTAAAATGTTGTTTTGGGAAGATAACGGGTTTTGGCTCTTGTACAAGCGTTATAAAAAATCACGCTTTAAATTCCCACCCATTGTTGATGAAGCAATGGAGCTTTCGATGCCTGAATTACAGTGGTTATTATCCGGTATTGATTACACTCGACACACGCCGCCTGAAAAATTATTTGTTACGCAATTCATGTGATCAGTACGCTCTTATACCGGTCGTTTTTGGTATAATTACCACCACAATAAGTCGCGATACGAACCATGCTTACGTCTAAAAAAACACTCCAACTACAGGTCGAAGACCTCATGCAAGAGCGTGATGTGTTGCTTGAGAAGTGCAAGCAGTCAGAAGAAGCCTATACCGTGTTAATGCATCAACTCAAGGAGATGCTGCGCCATCGGTTCGGCCAGAAATTCGAGCGTTATGTGGATTCTGATAACCCTCAGTTATCGCTGTATGACGACAACGTGATTGACGAAGAGATAGTGGCTCCAGAACTGGATGACAATGTCGTCGATATTCAGTCGCATCAACGCCGCAAAAAAGCGGAAAAAGGATTTGCTGATCACCTGCCGAGGAAAGAGGTGACTATCCCTGTTGCCCAACACGATAAAACCTGTGAGTGCGGCTGTCAGAAAAAGGTGATCAGCCACGCTGTCCACGAACGGCTCAATTACCTTCCCCCTGTGTATGAAGTTATCATTGAACGCCGCGAGATTGTAGCCTGTCCTAAAGGGTGTGAAGGCGAAATGGTTACCGCCGACAAACCGAAGCACATCCTTCCAAAAGCCAAGTTCACTGCGTCGGTATTAGCACACATTATTGTGAGCAAGTTTGATGATCGCCAACCATTCTATCATTTAGAGAAAAAATCCAAGAAACGTGCAGATTTTACCCTGTCACGACAAACTATGGCCCGTGCCACGATCGAATGCAGCGATGCATTACAACCTCTTGTCAATTTAATGAAGGATCAGGTGATTGATTACGATGTTGGAGCGCTCGATGCCACCACACTACAGGTATTGAATGAACCTGGGCGTCCGGCTACCCGAAAATCCTATGTGTACCTGTTTAGAGGTGGTACACCCGGAAAAGAGGCCGTGTTGTATGAATACAATGCGACGGATCACAAGCATTTTGTGAATGATTGGTTTGCCGGTTTTAGTG
The DNA here is from genome assembly GCA_913063125.1 of uncultured Gammaproteobacteria bacterium. Classification (GTDB taxonomy): domain Bacteria; phylum Pseudomonadota; class Gammaproteobacteria; order Pseudomonadales; family Ketobacteraceae; genus 42-54-T18. The sequence goes on from CAJXZM010000035.1 coordinate 40,821, forward strand.
GCACGCTTCATTGTGACTGCGACCCCTTCTTCGATTTGCTATTTACACCCAGTGGCGTGAATCCCAGCTTTTGCAACGCCCATGCAAGGCGTAAATTTGAGCCCATCGCGAATGCGACCCAAGGTAATGGTTTGGCGAAGCAGGCAATGGCCTTCTATAAGCGAATCTATCGCATCGAGCGACATGCAAAGAACGAGAAGATGAGCGCAATCCAACGGAACGATCTGCGTCAGCAGCGAACCAAGCCTATTATGGAAGAATTTAAACAATGGCTTGATGATCATTACCCGACCGTACTGCCGAAATCACCGCTAGGCCGAGCTTTTGCCTATTGCCTGAAACACTGGGACGGGCTGTGTGAATTTCTCAATGATGGTCGTTTGGAGGCAGGTAACAATCTTACGGAGCAGGAGATTAAACCGTTCGTCATTGCGAGGAAGAACTTTATGTTTGCTAACTCTGTCGATGGAGCCAAAGCCTTGTGTTTACACTTTAGTTTGATAAGGACAGCGAAGCGTCATCAACTCGATCCTTATCGATATTATGTCAAAGTCTTGGAAGCTATACCTCACTGCGAGACGATTGAAGATTATGAAGCGTTACTGCCATGGAATATTGATTTGGAAAAAGTTGGTACGGTTGAGCAAGCGGCATAATGCGGTTGGGGATATTTTGTACAATCTTAGGGGTTGATACGGTAAAAAAACTTTGGACACTGTGTTTTTATAAGACTATAAAATAGGAGCTAAAACCAAGAATGGTCAATATAGACCCAGGGATTTGTGGCTAGATGTAGGAATAAAGTGTCTATATTTGGAAAAGTTTACCAGATCTGGATATTCGTTATATTAAGCTGTTATGGGATTTCAAGAGACAATATAATATGCCAACATTTTCAGTTGAGTTGAGTTCGCTCTGGAGGAAACGAAGAAAAGCTATCGGACGCGATCTAACAGCAGAGGAAGGAACTGTACTCGAAGGTGAACTATTTGAAATTTGGATTCAAGATAAGAGGTACGATGATCTAATTCGTTATGTACTTCACTCCTTTGGCCGGGATGGAGGTCAAATTGAAATCGCCATATTGGGACACGCCTTAACTGAGTCTAATGATATTGAACGTATCCATAAGCTTTTTCGATCGTTACTTTCTCGGCGTTTAAGAGGATATTGGGAGTTTTGGCCTGAAGCTAAAGATGGGCACATCGGATGTATGTTTCAAGCAGCAAAGCATATGTCAGACACAATGGAAATATATGTAGAATATTTCGTACGCTTAAATAAAGCTGGATTAGAGCAAGAGCAGGAACTTATTAGAAAAGAAATGCTACATTTTCAAAAGCGTGAATTGCCAAAGAGTTTTAAGCCCGGTGGCCTTCAATAAATTAAAGATTAAGGTATAACCAGCATATCCAGAGCGAATTGTAATGTTTGTGCGCCTTTATGCCCACTCCGCTGGCGCTCCATTCTTGCATAAATTCGCCCAAACATTACAATCGCCTGATAGTTGGCGTTATAATTTACGTCCAATCTTCTAGAGTTAAGTCAGGTACTCTAGAAAACTCTTTTGTGTTGTTTGTTACCAGAACAGAATCTATGCTTCGAGAGTGTGCAGCAATTAGAAGATCATTGTTTCCAATAGTATTTCCTTCTCTTTTCAAGAGTGCACGTATAGCTCCGTAATGTCTGGCTGCTTCTTCATCCCAAGGGTCAATTAAAATTCTTTGCGTAAAATCATCAAGCTGTTCCCATCGTTTCTCGCGTAGATGTGCGTCGCCATTTTCGATGCCAAAACAAAGTTCTCCAAATGTTACCGATGAAATACAAATGTTTTTAATAGCCTTGAACTTTCTTTTAGCTTTTTCTGGTCTGTTTTTTAAAACAAAAATGCAGGTGTTGGTATCAAGCATGTACATTAAAAGAAATCCCTTTCTTGTGGTTGCTCATCGTCGCGTTGATTCAGGAAATCGTCGCCGAAAGCTGATGTCTGATTAAAGAAATCATCCCAGGATGATTGCTTGGGAGATATAACAACTTCCTCACCCTGTCTACGAACATAAACTTCATCGCAATTAAATCTGTATTCTTTAGGCAACCTTACGGCTTGGCTTCGACCGTTCATGAATATTTTTGCAGTATGTGTGATCATCATGGAATACCTATGTGACTGATATATACCAAGTAGTATATACTAAATGCGTGCTTTTTGGAGTAATTTGGGTAGTTTTGTTTATGCTTCGTCATATTTACGGGTGTTTGGGGCTGAGATTCATAACCTTTTGAATTTAATGGATATAATGGCTCTCATTTTGAGGAAGGGATTGAGTGATATGTGGAAGCGTAAACATTTCCACAGACGGAACAGGGACTATGTTTGACCTAACGCGTTGATTTAGTGGCGAAAACGGAGGATAGTTGGGCTTTATTGAAATCATGATATGTGGAATGGAGTTTTGGTTACGCGTTCACATATACAGCTGTTATTGGTAATTCAATGAAAGAACCACTTTGGGATGCTATCTGGCGAGAGAATATTGAAGAAGTAAGTCGCCTTTT
>CAJXZM010000036.1 GCA_913063125.1 uncultured Gammaproteobacteria bacterium
CGTTTGCTCTTCATAAACACCTCTAATAAAGTTAGATTTTAACTCATTTTGGTGTCTAGCAAACCCTGGGAAGTCCAAAATTGAATATCAGTTCTCTAGCATTGAATAATATTGATCTCTCTAATCAGAGGTTATTGACTCACTTAGCGTTTGGCGGATTCAGATTTCAGAACATTGATCTAGCTAATCAGAGTCGACTGACTGAGTTAAGTCTTAGTGGAGTCACGTTTAAAAATATTGATTTATCTAATCAGAGTCAGTTAGCAAGCCTGTCTATTGGCTCCTCGGCGTTAGTCAGTCTTGACCTCACTAACCAAAGCCAACTTACTGAGTTCAGATGTGTACGTAACATATCGCAAACGTCTCTCACCCTGCCTAGTCATGGTAAGCTCGTTGACTTATATGTTCACAGCTGTCCAATTACCAGTCTAGATTTATCCAATCAGAAATACTTGGACAACTTACTCATAACATCTGATGTTGGGAGTGTTGAGCTACCAATCCAGAGTCAACTAGTTGACATATCAATTACGTCCGACACACTAATCCATCTTGACCTCTCTAATCAGAATCAACTGGAAGATATAGACCTAGGGGCCAAAGGGCTTGGCAGCCTTGACTTTCCTATTCAGAGTAAATTGGCTAAAGCATCAATTGGGACAAATTCGTTGGTAAGTCTTGACCTGTCTAATCAAAGCAAACTAACGAATTTATCTTTAGTAGCAAATGCAATGGGTTACCTAACTCTTCCTGATCAGGGCCAATTGAATGACCTATTTATAGTGGGTAATCGCCTTGATTCTATCGTACTTCCTAGCATTGATGTTTCAAACCAGATTCAATTAACGGATTTATCAATTAGCTTTACCTCAATGACCAGTCTTGACCTTTCAAACCTGAATCAACTGACTTCCGCTGATATTGATAGCAATCCCATGACGAGCATTGAACTTCCTCTTCAAAGTAATTTAATTAATTTGGATATTGAAAATAGCTCACTCTTCAACCTTGACCTATCTAACCAGAATCAATTGCAGGATCTAAAAATTAGAGACAAAGTGCTAACGAGTGTAAACACCTCCAACCTAGTTAATTTGACAAATTTAACTCTTTATCTGGAGGCTGTGACAAGTATTGATCTCTCTAATTTGAGTCTGTTGACTTCCTTTTATATTTCAGACGACAATTCAATAACGAGCCTTGAACTTCCCGTTTTTGGTAAAATGGAATCGCTGAGTATTGATAACAGCTCACTTATCAGCATTAATCTCACTAACCAAAGCCAGCTAACAACTCTAGATCTAAGTGGCATCCCTGCACTTACCGAAATTGATCTCACCAATCAGAGCCAGCTAACAACACTATCCCTACGTGGCAGCCCCGCTCTTACCGAAATTAATCTTTCTAATCTGAGTCGATTGCAGTACATGAATATTGAGGATAGTGCCATAACAAGCCTTGACCTCACCAATCAGGGAGAGGTGACCAGATTAGACCTTGAGCCAAACCCTGCACTTAGCAGCATTGACTTTCCTGATCCGAGCCAACTTTCATACTTACGCCTTACCGAAACCAACCTTGATCAAGAGACACGTACCTATATAGACGAATTTCTCATCCCGAGTGGCGTGAAAGTAACCTTCTAGAAAAATAAACGTTCAAATGGCCAAAGCGTGCCCCACAGACAGGCCTTGCAAATTAACTGTCTGATTTTGTGATAATTGGTGGAAACGATGCAACGCACCGTTATACTCCCGACAAATCGTCTCTTGGCACATCACATAAATAACCATTTCGGAAACAATATGTCTAAACCCATTTTGCGTTTAATTTCGAGTTTGTTAATAGTATTCACTGTAACTATAGGCTGTAGCAAAAAAAATGATCCTGCAACAGGTTTCATAGACACTCCAGCCAAAGGAGAGTGGTATTCACCGAACCTTGTTGTTGAGGGTTGGGTTTTTGACCCTGAATTAGTCGATTCTGTAGAGCTTATCCTGAATGGTGAGGTAGTTGCTGTTGAGACTACAGGACTTGCAAGGCTCGATGTTGCATCAGCTTTTCCTGAAGTTTCAATGGCCGCTAGTTCTGGGTTCAGAATTTCGGCAGATCTTTCAGATAAACTAATAGGTAGCGATGTAATTCGAGTTGAAAGTGTCGACAAAAAGCAAGGACGAACGATTTTAGGTCAATTTGAGCTAACCGAAAACAAAAATTACAATTGGAAAGACCTGCTTAAAAACCACGCAGATATTAATGAGGATCCATTTTATCTGGCTGTTGCAACAAGTGGACTTCGCGGTGCAGTAATAGAAGAGATGATCAGCACCTATAAAGAATTTGACACCGGAACGGTCCGGTTAGGATTAAGAATACCTATATTGTACATGAGAGCAACTAAAGGGGCTGAAAAGGACTGGGTCTTTGATCCAAATTTTGACACCGATACTAAGGGCTCTAACGGAAGAAAAATAAATGATGATTCGCTAAATAATATTATCCAACTGTCAAAGCAATTTAAAATCCCGTTAATGGTTACGCTAAATGGGGGCGTATGGGCAGATGCGAGCGGAACTTCACCCGAGTGGGATCTAATTGACCACCTTGAAGAAGATCCAAATAACTGCCAATGGACGTCAAATAAAGAAGTATTAGCTGATAATTATCTCAGCGAGTTACCTGGCTCTACATCCTCTCCAGAATTAGCACGATCCTTAAGCTTGAGCATTTATGCTGATCAAGTACGAATGTACAAAGAGAGAAACCTAAAGTCAGCAGCCTCCATCATTAAGGGCTTTGCGGATGAGAACCCTGAACTTTTTATTGGTATAAATGTTGACCCGGACGTCTATATCAATCCCTTTTTCGAAGGGGATGAATGGTTTGACTACAATCCATTAACTATTCGTCAGTTTCGTGAATGGGTATCTGGCACCGGCCCTTATGCAAAAGGCGGAAAGCTTGAGAAATGGAAATACGGGCCCTCCTTGACATTGCAAGACGTTAACCAAACGTCAGGTCAAGAATACAGTAAATGGGGCGACGTAGAGGCACCCATTCCCGGGTTAGAGTTCTGGCGTAATGATTGGTTTGTCATATGGAAACAATTCAGGCGTCATTTGGTTCACATGCATCACGAAGATATCACTCGATGGGTTTCAGAAACGGGTATCCCCACAAGTAAAATATTTACTTCTCAAGGTTTTGCCGATGTAAGCAAATTTATTATGCCTTTTCCGATTTATATTAAAAGCCCGGGTAAAAACTACGATACTGCAGGCGTTAGCATTGAAGGAGCTAAGCCCGATCATGGACACCTTGGCGCAATAATGTATGGTGCAACGGCTCGAAATGAAGTGCGCATGGAAGAAGAAAATGACTTCTTTTCTCAAGTGCAAATGTTCGATTTAGACTGGGCAGTGCCAGAGTTCAACCTTGCTAGCATTAGCGAACCGGCTGCAACACCTGATTACGAAGTATCATACGACGCATTTCGACAATTGCTGAACAGTAACGTGCGTTTGATATCACCGATGGCATGGAACGGTTCTAATGGTATTTACGCTGGAGAACCTGGCTTTGTTTCGTACACCTCTTGGAGAAACACACCTCAAGAGCAAGCCTTTATTGATTTCGGTATTGCGCGACAAGGCCTATCACGATATTCAAAATTCTGGCCATTTGGCTTTAATAGCCATCGAAGCGACGATGGCTGGAAAGGTATTAACTCCACTATCGATACAATACCTGCAAAACTAATTGTTGCCTCAAAGCTAGATAATAGTAGCATTCGATCTGGCCAGTTTTTTTTAAAAAGCCCTGGTCAATATGAACTAGTCATTAAAATTGAAGATTTTAATGGCACATTGAATTTAGATATCGAAATTAGTAGCGGCAAAGTGAATGGCAGTTCCACGAACATTCAAGCAGAACTGGTGCCGATCGAGGAAAATGTATATAAGCTAACTATCCCAGAGTCAAAAATCCCTGAGAACCCGGTCAATATGACCCTAGATTTTGTGGGCCAGAAAAAAGTAACCCTCGATTACATAGCATTAATCTCAACTGAGACTAATTAAGAACCCACCTACAAAAACCAACACATTGAAAAACAAAGAGATAATACCAAAACAGCACAGGCAGTTTTTATCTAAGCTATGATCGCAAAAAAGACCGTGTTGAAAGCCCCGTAGGAAAAGTGGCCTCAGCACGGTCACTCCTTCACCGTTAATCATAGACTTTTTTCCGAAGGGCTCTTATTATTCGGCTGACGAAACGCTTCAACCGAATAATCATTAAGCAACTAGGGATGATGTAGATTTTCCATCATATGCCGAATATTAATGCGACGCCCTTTTATGGTGTGAGTAAAACCGAAATGATAGGGTATTGTTGTGATCAACGTGGAAACTAAAGATAATTTACTACCTAGCCTCTCCATCTCCATTGTATTGTATCGCCCAGAGCTTGAGATACTAACACGCACACTGGATAGTCTGCATGAAGCTTGGGCAGCAGTATCTTCTGGGGCCTGTTTGATTCTGTATTTAGTCGATAATAATGAGCCGGATTCAGAGCCATGTAGTTTGCCCGACCTTGAACACCATTACCCTTTGTTTTGTTCTGAGTGGATAATTGGCCATGGCAATATTGGTTATGGTAAAGGGCATAACTTGGCGATTTCGCGAACAATCTCTGACTTTCATTTAGTGCTTAACCCCGATGTATTTTTAAAAAAGGATTGTCTTGAGCAGTGTTTACGCTTTTTTGAGCAGCATGAAGATTCCGGCCTCGTTGTTCCTGAGGCGCGATGCGAAAACGGTCAAATGCAGTTTATTGCAAAACGCTACCCTTCTATATTGGTTCTTTTTCTTCGTGCATGGGGTAACCCTTGGTTAAATCATCGATTTCGCCATGCTTTAGAACAATATGAATACCGCGATAAACTGCCAGCGCAGAGTCCTGTTGAAGTTAACATCGCAAGTGGTTGCTTTATGTTATTTAGAACTGCGTATTTGCAGCGTGTTGGCGGCTTTTCTCCTAATTACTTTATGTATTTTGAAGACTTCGAGTTGTCATTGCGGTTTACAAAGGTAGCAAAAATAATGCACCTGCCATCCGCTAAGATCACACACTTAGGGGGTGGGGCAAGCACAAAAAATTGGCAGCATATTCGTATGTTTATGCGTTCTGCCGTCACGTTTTTTCGGCGTAATGGCGTTAAATTGGTCTAATGCAAGGGTGATTGTTACGCGGCCTGTAGCGATGTCTTTCCCTACGTCAAGGGGTAAGGCGTAAAAAGGGCAAGCCTTGCGGTTTAAATGGTTTTTGTCGATAGCGTAGCGCTTTTCCATTATACTCCGCTCATGATAAAGCATGGGTTGAGTGGAGCCTTTCGACCTGCTCAATGTTAAAATGCTCAAGTAGCTGTGTTATAGGCCGTTGCGGCCAAAGTGATCTATGAATCCCGAGAAAAACATCATCTTTGTTATAGGCATGCACCGAAGTGGTACGTCTGCAGTGACGCGCTTGGTTAATTTATTAGGCGCTAATTTAGGCAATCATTTATTAGAGGCCATGGATGGGGTTAATGATGGGGGCTTTTGGGAGAATGAGAAAGTTGTTGCTTTTAATGAAGCGCTCTTTGGTGAGCTGGGTATTCATTGGTACAGCTGTCAGAGCGTGCAGCTCGACAGCCTAGACGATGCGCGATTAACCCTACTGAAGCAAGAGGCTTCTGAGCTTATAGCGCAAGAATTTGGTGAGCACGGCTTGATTGCCATTAAAGACCCTCGCATTTGCCGCCTTTTACCTTTTTGGTTGGATGTAGTAGAAGCCTTGAATTACACCCCGCATGTCATCCAGGTTCTCCGTGATCCCATGGAAGTTGCAAAATCATTGCGTAAGCGCGATGGCTTTCCGCTGACTTATGGGCTGTTTCTATGGCTGCTTTACACTGTTGATAGTTTAAAGATTGGTGGATGCTCAAGCGTTACCGTGGCGTATGCCGACGTTCTATCAAATTGGCGAGACGTTGCATCAAAGCTTACACAATTACAGATATTTGGCCCTGCTATTTCAAATGAAATCGATGCTGAGCTTCAAACCCAAATTGATAGCGAAATTTCGCCCTCTTTCAGACATCAGACTGCAAATAATGAGTGGGCTACCGATAAGTTTACTGTAATCGTCCAGGCTGTATATCAGCATTTGCTTTCCCCTGTGTCGGGATCGCAGGAGAAGATTTATCAGGCGGAGTCGTTTATTGGTGAATGGCTAAACCATGAAAGTTCGATGGTGGTTGAAGATGCAATAAATGCGCAGGTTTTATCTGGCCAAGAGAAAGCTCAAGTAGGCGCCGAGTTGATGCATGCTCAGACCATTATTGTCGAGCGAGAGAAAAACATCGAATGGTTTAAATCTCAGATTGAAGATCAAAAACAAAAACGCCAATATGCTGAATCGATCGTTATCGAACGCGACACTTGCCTGCAAGAAAGAGACAAGATCATTGACGAAAAAGAAGCATTTATTCAGAAATTGTTAAAAAGCAAAGCCTATGCTGAGTCAATTACTTGTGAAAGAGATCAACAACTGTCTCAATTAATTATAAAGAAAAACTATGCAGAATCGGTTATTTGTAAAAGAGATCGACAACTGTCTCAACTAATTATAGAGAAAGATTATGCAGAATCTGTTGTTTGTGAAAGAGATAACCAACTATCTCAATTAATCATAGAGAAAGACTATGCAGAATCAATTGTTCGTGAACGGGACGCTCAATTAAATACACGAAACAGTCAGTTAGCAGGAATTGTTGAACTTAAAGAATCTATGGAAGCAACGCTTCAATCAAAAGAGCAGGAACTATTAAAGATAACCTCACACCCTGCACTAAAACCTCTTATTAAATTATTTATTTCAGGTCGAGACTGTGAAGAAACAGAATAAAAAAGAATGCATGAAAAAAGTAATGGTTGTGTTACCTATCTATGACGGCTTAGATGAGACGCAGCGATGCGTGAACAGTACGCTGGCCTCTCTGTCTGCACAACGCAATACAATTAAGTTAATCCTGATCAATGACGCATCCCCCAATGCGACGTTAACTGAATGGTTGAGAACCGTTGTTGCCGAGTTTGATTCTAAGAAGGCGTTTGACGTACAGCTTATTGAAAACGCAACGAACAAAGGATTTGTTGCAACCGTCAATATAGGTATGAAGCTGAATAATGAGGATGATATCATCCTCCTAAATAGCGATACCGAAGTCTCTTCAGATTGGGTCGATCGCCTGGTTGATGCAGCGTATTCCGATGATAGTATTGCAACGGTGACCCCCTTTTCAAACAACGCTGAAATTTGCAGTTTTCCTAAAATATGCGAAGATAATGCTTTCCCTCTTGGCCTGAGTGCGGCAGATATAGATAAAAGCATGGCTGCGCTTCAGGGTGGTAATGTTGTAGATATGCCGACGGGTGTTGGCTTTTGTATGTATATCCGCCGAGATGCATTGTCTCAGGTGGGTTACTTTGATGAAGAAACTTACGGCCGAGGCTATGGCGAAGAAAATGATTTTTGTGTAAAGGCGTCTAGGTGTGGGTGGCGCAATGTATTATGCACGAATGTCTTTGTTTTTCATGAAGGCGGGGTTAGCTTTTCAGATGAAAAACTGGGGCGTATACAGGATGCTATAAAAATAATAGATAGGCTTTACCCCGATTATAATGGGCAGGTTCATGAGCACATCCAACAAAATCCCGCTAAAGCACATCGCCTGTTAGCCTTGTCGCAGCTGTATCGTGATAGTGATAGACCGACCGTTCTTCATATCACCCATGAACTGGGTGGTGGCACAGCTCGACACGTGAATGAGCTATGCGATTATAACAAGGGGGCATTAAACACCCTGGTGCTGCATAAAGGTCCAAATGATACCGTTGTTTTGTTTTTTGAAAACCTTCTAGGTGAGACCGTAGAGTTTGAGCTGAACGAAGGCGATCAACTAACACGCTTGCTTAAATGGTTGAATGTAGGCTATTTGCATATTCACCATGTGATGGGCTTACCTGCGATGGTGTTTCATTTAATAGAGACGCTAGCTCTACCTTATGATATTACATTGCATGATTATTATTTTATTAATGCCAACCCTACATTAACCAATGAACAGGGCCGTTTTTGTGACGACCTTGCTACCCGTGATGCATTATGTGCTATTGCCAACCCTATACCAGACAATATGCCTGCAGAAGCATGGCGAGTCGCACAAGGAAAAATGCTGGCCGCGGCCAATCGGGTAATTTCTCCTTCGCAATATACGAAAGAAACTCATGCAATTTACTTCCCCAATCTTCCATATTATGTTGCTTCTCATCCAGATTGGGAGCTTGGAGGGGTGTATCCAGAAGTGAAATCAACTCCTTGTGGTGAAGGAGAGAAAATCAGGGTCCTTTCTATTGGGGCACTGAGCCGCGAAAAAGGCGGGGAAACGATTGAGAATGTGGCGCAACTTGCCTCAAAGCATGATTTTGAATTTCATCTATTAGGGTATGCGTATAAACCACTAGGCCAGCCTGTTATTGAACATGGAGCTTATCGCGATGAAGCACTCTTGAGTTTAATTGATGAGATTGACCCGCATGTAATTTGGTTTCCATGCCAATGCCCAGAAACCTATTGTTATACATTGAGTGCAGCATTCCGTAGTGGCCGCCCAGTGATCGCGACCAACTTAGGTTCGTTTCCTGAACGAATAGCTGACCGCCCTTGTAGCTGGATAAAAGATTGGAAAATGACGCCTGAAGCTTGGACTGACTTTTTTGAGGAAGACATAAAGCCTTTTGTTAGCACCCCGCAAACGGCAGCCTGGCCCTTGCAAACTGCATGCAATAACGAGAACCTATTTTATCGTTTTCGTTATCTGCAAGGAATAGAAAAGCGCAGTAAGCCATTAGTAGCTCAGGCCTCAAAAAATACTGAAAATATAGCTCTCGATTTTTTTGAAAACCAATTGAATCGAAGCTTGCAGGGTAAACCACAAATAGATCTGGGTAAAAAAGAGCGAGTACTGCGTTTGTTAATGCGGCTGCGCTCTCATCCTATGATGGCGGGAATCGTAAGGCTAATCCCTTTTAATGTTCAGCGCTCAGTAAAGCGCCGCCTATCATCTCGCCCGTTACACGAAGTCATACATCAACCTAAGGATTGATGTATGGCGAGATCACTATCACTAAAAATTCATGCAGCACCTTCCGGTGCTTCCTATATTAGCGAGCAATATCGATGACCAAGCCATCCAAGCTAATCTCTTCAATATTGTAAGCTGTCCGACAGGAGTGATTATCACTCTCTCGCTTAGGAATCGACGCGTCATACAGTATCTCTTTGGCTTCATTAACCACCATGATACGAGCAACCTGTCGGCTTTCTGATGTTGCGTAATTAATCAACATATCACCACTTTGGGTGCGATAAACACTTGAGCAGATATCGGAGTAAATGGTTTTATCCATATCAAACTCCCACACGGCATTGGCTGTTCGCGCTAGCGGGTCAATATCATAAATAGAGACCAGACTGTAATCCAACGTATCACCCACATCCGGCAATTTGATATTCCCTTTCCCATTATTAAATAACATCAACTGACTGCCGTCGGCTGAAATGGATAATGCGTGCTGCCCTACTGGAGGAACGCCTGTGACTGTTAACGCTAATTTCTGTAAACTGTTTGGAAAATTGGTGAACCAGAACTTTCCAGGGTTCCCAAGTAACCAGTTGATCTTGTTAGTACTGTAATCAACACTAATCACAAAATCTTCTCGACAGGACATAATCACATCATCGTTAGCTGCATCATAAATAACAGAGTTCATATGACACCAATCAAAGTCATTCATGACAAAGGCACTAGGGTCTTCTCCATTGGCTGTTATATAGTTAGCAACAATAGTATCAAGATCCCAGACACGTAGAACCCCCCCTGTCTTTGTGGCTTCAATCGCAACTGACTCTGGCTTAATCTCAACACCGTCATCAAACGCAATTGTATTTAGAAGACCTTCTTTACCTAATTCAATATTATGATGAGAATCCCCATAGCCACTACCGCCAATCTGATGAGCGCTATAACTTCCGTCCCAGTCAAAACGGTATATTGCATTACTGCGTAACGCACCAACGACAAAACTATCCCCATCAAAAAATGACGCTCGAATTTCTTCGCCGGGATCTTTTGGCATCCATCGAGTTTCACCATCGGCATCGATAATAATGGGGCTAACTGGTAGAGAGCGTACAAAAATAAAGCTCACCGGTGGCTGCTCATTGCTACTGTTGATTGTTATCGCTGGAAGAGCTGCATCCGAGACAAATCCTGCGGTAGTGATTGCACTCGTTTGGGCTTGCACATCACCATCTGCATAATGCAAATTAACGGTCACGCTATTTTCAAAATCCGCGTACAAACCAAATACCGTGAAGTTAATTTCCTTCTGTTTTTCATCAACCAACCCCTTCTGATTGAGGTAATCAAAAGAATACGACACGTTGACAGGCTTGCTGACATTTCCAGTCTTTGTGGCTATCGAAAAGGAAACTGACTCCAACTGATTTAAGGCATCAGCAACAATGGTCCCATTTTGGGAAAAAACCATATCCTCAATGGGAGAAAATGAAAGGGTGAAAGATCGTGACTCAGGATGATGGCTTGACCCGCCGCAAGAAGCCAAAAAGGCCATAAGAAGCCCAATAATAAAAAAAGGTATGATTCTTCTGGGGAAATCCATAAGTAACGCTCCATGCCATAAAGATATCATGATGCCGGATTGTACGGATATCAACCTGAAAGCTGAACGACGCTATAGAGACTGAAAACATCCTTATTTACCAGCATTCACAAATGAGATTGACCAATCCTCCCATAGACATGACGTAATTGCAAAAAGCGATTGACGATAAAGCTGCATGAAACGGCTAACCATTATCAACCCCTGCTCCTATTGAATAATCTAACACCATTAAAGGAGTGATAGCTACAAAAAACAATAACACCCCGTATAACGGGAAATAATTTGCCACAAAAGCCAATGGCAGCAACCATATGCCATTTACAGCCGAAACCGCCAACGTCACCCGTCGATGTGATTCCCAGCGCCTAGACAGTATCTGATACCCATGGCTACGGTGCGCCTCACACCAAACCTCCCCTCGCAACATACGTCGAATGAGCGTTACCGTCGCATCAACCACAAACACACCACATAAAATCACCCAACTCCAAATCGACATATCCGTCGTTGCTGAGGTAGTAATAGCGAGCAAACCTAAAACAAAGCCTAGAAAACCGCTACAAGCATCCCCCATAAAAATACTGGCTGGTGGCCAGTTCCACACCAAAAAGCCGCACACACTCACAACTAACCCCATAAATAAGAATGCCCATTCGTATTGTGCCTGAAACAACAAAATGAGCGCCCCACCTCCAGCGACCGATACCGCCTCAACGCTTGCAATACCATCAATACCGTCCATAAAATTAAACAGATTTAGTAACCATACCAGCGCAATAGTCAATACGGGATAACCCAGCCATCCAAGCTCCAGGTCAAAGAAAACTAATGGAATAACCGGAAAGGCAGACAACAAAAACAAAGCGACTCCTGCAGCCAAAAGATGAAATAACAGTCTGTAACGCGCAGGGATATGTTGATGGTCATCCCAAAAGCCCACGCTAGCAACTAAGCTCCCGCCGATCAATAAACTCACGAAGCTATCAAATGACAACCGCTCTTGGAAAAAAAGCACACTGATAAAACACAAAAAAACCAGCACAATAGAAATGCCCCCCCCGCGCGGAGTTGGTGTAACATGCGAACTTCTCTCATTCGGAATATCAATTAACTGCTTTCGGTGAGCGTATGCTTTAAATACAAAGGTCAGCCCGACCACCAACAAAAAACACAGCACAAAGATTAGAATATCCAGCTTCATTTATTCACCATCAATTCTAGCTGTAGGTACTGAGAGCATTTTTTGAAAAGATTCATCCACTGTCCATCGTGGTTTCCAATCTAAACTTTGCTTAGTATAAGCAACATCAATTTCAAAATCCCCCAGTAAGCGATTAGCCACTTCAGACTTCCCTACTAACATTGCAAAAAACCGCATTAGAGAAACAGGCACAGGAACCAAACGATTGGGTCGCCCTAGGTGTTGCGCAATTAACGACATTAAACGTGTTGTTGAAATGCTTTCACCATCCGCAAGTAATAGCGTCTTACCTCCAACAGGCTTATCAATACAATCTCGAATCACATCACAGAGATTGTAAATGCTAAGAAAATCTCGACGATTATTCACTGCACCAAAAGGTAAAGGGATTCCTTTCGCTACGACGCGTATCAACTGGCGTAGATTCCCTTTCACCCCAGGCCCATAAACCAAAGAGGGGCGTAAAATCACCACATCTATTGAAGAAGTTCTACCCAGTTCAAGCAATACTTGCTCCGCTTCCCACTTTGATATTGCATAAGCGCCTTCTGGAGCAGGGACAGATTGCTCGGTGTAAGGTTTATTATCTCCCTCTCCCAACACCTTGATTGTACTCAAAAAAATAAACCGTCGTGCTCCTGCTTTCGCCGCAGCCTTTGCTAATTGGAGTGGTAGGTCTCGATTCACTTGACGATATTCATCGATAGGATCAACACCGCTCTCATTAAGACGGTGGGCAATGGCGGCGGTATGAACAATAACGTCGTTCTTTTGCAAAGAATCAGTGGATCGCTGATAATAGGGTAGCTCTCTACGACTAATACCCTGCACGTCATAGCCCTCAGAAACCAACCAAGAACATAGAGCACTTCCAACAAACCCAGTTGAACCCGTTACCAAAATACGACTCATGATTGCCCTTCTAGCAAATCAGCATAGGCTTACTGAATTATTGCCATAATATTTTCGTTAGAGAAAAACTGCTATAGTTATTGATCTCATGCTCAACCCCATAACACCCGTTACCTTAGTCTAAACGGGCATTATACAAAAAAACATCAACAAACATGGTAGTTTTTCTCAACAAATATGGCATTACGCCAAAAGAACGCTAGCTCCACCACTAAATCACTGACAAAATACTCCGCATTACCCCCTAGAACAGACTCACGTGCACAATCAAAATACACAA
Organism: uncultured Gammaproteobacteria bacterium; assembly: GCA_913063125.1. GTDB lineage: Bacteria > Pseudomonadota > Gammaproteobacteria > Pseudomonadales > Ketobacteraceae > 42-54-T18. Next base: position 13,187 of record CAJXZM010000036.1, read on the forward strand.
TCTATAGGTAACTATTATGAAAGCGTTTATTGCCCCCGCTCTTCTTGCCTTAGTGCTTAGCGCATGCTCAAGCTCTTCTGTTGAAAAGACAACCGATTCATCAAACGCAATTAATTTCGGTGAAATCCCTGCGAATTATGCCGACCAAGCCGCAAAAATACTAAGGCAAAAATACAAAAGCGCCACTATTACCATCAATACACCCGAAACCTGTATTATGGGCCAACAGAACAGCGCCCAAGAAGACGCAGGATGGTGCTTTACCTCTTTTACTCATGACGAAAACACAATGAATCACGGCAAAGCCTTAGTCAGCCAATTTTTCATTAAGGGTAGCAACGTTGAACTGTTCAAAGAAATTGCCGGTATTGCAGATTTTCAAAGCACAAAGCCTACTAACCTCACACTTCGAACTACTGATGACAAGGTTGAATTTCGCCCAATAGGTGCCAAAGCCCAATAAGTCTAACCCTTAATAATTAGTCAATTGTTATACCATGGAACTCTTTTAAGCGACTACGCTCACGGCGTAGTCGCCAAGCCGCATAGAGTCTCGCTATTCTCACCTGATACCCTTCCGTCCGATAGCTTCCTTGAAATATTTTTTCCTCAGCTATCAGCGCAAAATCCACACCTAAAAAATGGAAAATAGATGACAAAGTTAGTTTGTGCTCTATTAATAATTGATCATTCGTAATTACTAATAGTTTTTCTGCCGAGAACACCCGTTTTAATCGGTCTATTTGCGAGCTAAAAAAACCACGATCAAGATAAGAGTGATGCCGCCAGGATGAGCCCCACGAAGAATCCCCCTTGTCGGCAAGAAGACGTTTATTTTCTACCCAAAAGGCACGCAAAATACCGAGCCTCTCATCCCCCCGACCTTGCTCCATAAAGTAATGAGAAATAGCTCGATCCACGGGATTTCTCACCATAAATATCGCTTTCATTTCAGGGTTATATTTCATTAATTTTTCAGGTATCTGTTCCCAATAACTGTAGATAGGTGTCGCATCACAGACCCATTGCTCTCCAGCATACCCTTCCATTAATGTTTTATAGCGATCATCAATATCCTTATCGGTTAACGTCTCAAACATAGGGTCATCAAAAACATGCGCCTCTTTACCATTAACCACAAAAATATCAGGATGCTGTGATAAAAAGTGTGCCAATGCGGTGGTACCGCATTTTTGACCACCAACAATAACAAGGTTCATTCTCTTGAACGCAATCGACATTACACCTTGATCCATTCGGCTTGCATCGGCACAGGAAATAGCCCCGTAAATTGTTCCCGAACATCCTCTATCATCTCTAAAGACAACAGATCATCTTGGCGGCTAATCAATTCCGTTTGCTCAAGCGTTGGGGCATTCACGATACGCATTCTAAAACGATAGACTCCCTTTTGAAAACAACATTGCATATGCACCTTAACCGCCCCGACAGAATGACCGCTCGGTATCGGTATCCGTTTTCCCGTCAATTGCAGCCCCCTTGCGTCCACCACCTCCAAGATCAAAAAGGGGTGTGACAACGGAAGAGCATTCTCACGGAATGTTTCAACATCCAATAAAATACAAATACTTTCGTTATATTGCAGGGCGGCATGAGTTCCAAAACCATCAATTTGCGCTTTTTTGACACCCACACCATCCAACGCGAAGCCTTTTTCAACTCGACTTGACTTAACCTTCTCCCCTTCCGACCCAACATTGTCCGTCTCTTGAATTCGCTGTAAATAATCCATTGTCACATCATCAGGCAACCCCACATTGATGACATTACCCTTATCAAGCAGCATAGCCTTATCACAAAAAGAACGGACAGCAGCTAAATCATGCCCTACAAAAAGTAATGACGTACCTCCGCGTATAATCTCATCAATACGGGTTAATGCCTTCGCTTGAAAGCGCGCATCACCGACAGACAGCGCCTCATCAACAATCAATATATCAGGATCAACATGCACCTGCACAGCAAACGCCAATCGCACCATCATCCCAGAACTATAGGTTTTTACTGGACGCTCTATGAAGTCACCGATATCCGCAAATGCAACAATATTCTCATAACGATCATTAATTTCTTGTTTAGACAATCCCAAAATAGAGCCATTCAGGTACACATTCTCGCGCCCAGTAAATTCGGGATCAAACCCAGTCCCTAATTCCAGCAATGCTGCAATACGGCCCTCTACCACCACCTGGCCGGACGTTGGTGGTAATGTCCCAGCAATAATTTGTAATAGCGTACTTTTACCACTGCCATTCAACCCAATAATACCAAGACTTCCACCCTGTAACATTTCAAAGCTTACATTGCTTAACGCCTCAACGAGCTGACAGTGCTCTGTCTGAAACCGTGAAAACCAATCAGCAAAAAAAGGGCGTATAACGCGATATGCTAATGGCACCAACAAACGGCTTAACGGTGTTTTCCACACCTGGTAAGTTTTTGAGACATTTTGAACTTTAATCACAACTTGACCTTTCTATTCAATCACGAAAGTTAATGAACTGGAAAACCACCATACTAAAAAAAACACATACTACTTGTATAACTAATAATTGACGACAGTTCAGCGACGTCATTTATGTTTACACGGAATAACCAAACTGTTCGACATAAGACTGAACAATAGGCATATATGGTTTTAAGTAATTTTCATAATGTTTCCATTTCCCGTCTGAAGATTGATATATAGGTTTTCTAACCTGATCAAACGAGGGGGTTAATATCCGTAAAGATTTGGCATGTTCGTAAAACCCCTCATAACTCTCAGTAGGCGTTACACCAAGAAAATCAAAAACAGCATTTATTACGTTATCATAATCCGAAATAAGCTCCTCATATTTTACAATATGCATATTCAAATCGAAATGCTCTCTGTAAGTAGAAAAAAGATCAAAAACTTGTTTATAGCGCTGAAAACACTGCTCAATAGTCAAAAGATGATTCATTTCTCGATTATTAACAAAGTGCTGCTGAAAATTACTAAGGCAAACATCCAATGGGTGCCTTAAAGAAAAGATAAACTTAGCTTCAGGAAAAAGAGAAAGAATGAGTGGAATATGTATCATATTCAACGGCATTTTGTCGATTAGAATAGTACCTGCATTAAGCTTACCAACAACACTAGCTACATATAGAGAATACACGCTTCTAAGATGGCTTAAGTCACCAGGTGATATTTTCTCTAGATCATTGGGGTACCGTAATTTTAAATCATTAACTATCGCTGCCTCTACCTGACCCAATGATTCCCCCTCGCTGACAGTGACAATATTCTCTTGCGTATCAAGAATAGTATCAAGAAGGGTTGTTCCTGACCGAGGAAAGCCAATCATAAATACTGGCTGGTAGACACACTGAGAATTTTCATTTACAGGAAGCTGAAAAACATTAAATTGTTGATACTTCTTTACCACATCAGCCACTCCCACCTCTAGCATTCTTTTTTTCAAAGCGCCCAAGTTAGTATAATCAGACCAAGCTTCATCATAAAACCCCTGTTCGTCAAAGAGCTTTGCTCTTGCAGCATATAAATCCAATTTGATATTAACATGTAAATCAGGATTACTAAGCAGGCTTTCCGGCACTAAAATCAATGGGTATTCATCGGTTTTTGTATACACATTGATTAGCGCTTTTTGTGCATCTAACCCGGGACGAACCCCTAGTAAAAGTTCAGCTTTTCTAATCACCTGTAGTGCATCAGCAAACATTTTTGCATGAATCAAATAAGATAAAGTAACACTTAAATCTACCCCATCACTTTCTGAGAATTGTTCCCTAGACAGGTAATAGCCTTTTAATGCATCAATGCTTTCTTTCGCAGCAACAGTCTCTTTTTTGAGATCTGCGCACTTAACAAGTAACAAGTGCGCTTTCACAAAATAATTCTCAAGTTCGACAAGCTGATTTGCTGCTGCTACTGCATCGTCCAAACGCGCCATTTTGCAATACAACTGAGCCAAGCAATAAATAGTTTCTGCATTATCCAAACTCGCATCAACTGCCAGACTTTTCTCGAAACAGGTTGCCGCCTCGCCATCCATAAGCCGAGCCCTATAAGATTTTCCAAGCCTCTCATAAGCCGTTGTTTTCTGAAAGGTGTTTTGTGATAATTTTAAGGCACGAACATAAGCATTACAGGCCTTTTGATACTTACCAAGATGGTAAGAAATTGCACCTTCAAACTCAAGCGACTGAAATGTGTGCATTGAACTTTGCTTATTAAGCTTCCTAACTAATGATAAAGCGCGAACTGAATTCCCGCTGTTAAACGCATCAAATGCCTTCTGTAGATAGTTGACTTTTACTGTTGTCATTTGGGGTGCTTCACTTTATGGTTGACTCAATTAACGTTACCGTGCGTACATTATTATCACGCATTTCAATACCTGACCCTCTAGGCCTCATACCCAAACTGATCAATATAAGCCTGAACCAAGGGAACGTATGGCTTCAAGTATTTTCCATAATGCTTCCACTTTTCTTTAGAGGATTGATATATAGGCTGCCTTACTTGATTAGCCGACGGTGTCGCTATTCTTAAGTTTTTAGCGTGAAGGTGGAAAGATTTATACGCATCAGTAGCTTCAATCTTAAGAAAATCAAAGATCGCCATAACCTCTTCGTCGTAATGCGAAACTAGATTTTCATACCTCACTGTATACATCTGAAAATCAAAACGTTCCTGAAACACCGAAAACAAATCAAACACCTGCTTATACCGCTCGAAACACTTATCTATAGTTAAAAGTCGATTCATTTCAGGGCTGTCTGAGAAATGCTGTTGAAAGCTACTCAAGCAAACATCCAATGGATGCCTAAGACAAAAAAGGAATTTCGCTGTAGGAAAAAGTGAGATAATTAACGGAATATGAATCATATTGAGTGGCATTTTATCCACAACTAAATCCGATTCTTCCACATCACCAATCAAACAATTAACATGCCGAGCATAAACCCCTCGAAGACAATTCAGCTCATCGATCGATATCGACTCTAAATCACTTGGGTAACGCAACTTTAAATCATAGACAAATGACTTAACTACCTGGGCCAAAGATTCTGTTTCACTAAGCGTTCTTATCGTTTCTTGTGTATCAAGAATAGTATCAAGAAGGGTCGTTCCTGAACGAGGAAACCCGACTAGAAACACAGGCTTATAGCCTGGGCTATAACCTTTATCGGCAGATAATGTCGCTACATTCGCTTTCTGATAGGTTTTAACCATGTCGACATACCTATTATCACTCAACGTAGCCTTTTTCAGTAAACCAAGGCTTGTAAAATCAGCCCATGCTGAATCATAGTCCCCCTGCCTATCGAACAGTTTAGCTCGGGCAAAATACAGGTCTAATTTAATACTTGGAATCAGATTAATATTTTTTAATAATGAATTAGGGATATATTCAACCGGCGAAGCATCTGGGTGCGCTTTAGCCTCAATTAATGCTTTGTACGCATCCAATCCTTGGCAAGCACCAAGTAATAACTCAGCCTTCAAAATCAACTTTTCTGCCTCAACTAACTTCTCAGAATTAATCAAATGGGGCAAAAAATTACTCACATCGACTCCATCTTCTTGGGTTAAATGATCCTTAACCAGAAAGAAGTCTATTACAGCAGATAAACTTTGCTCTGCCGCAAGTGTATCTTTTTTTAAGTCAGCACATTTGATGATAATAACTTGAGCTTTCACAAAATAGGCCTCGAATTGCAAAAGCTGCAAAGCTAATTCTTTCGCTCGGTCTAACTGCACGCCCCCCAAACACAGTTGGGACAAACAAAAAACAGACTCCACATTATCTATACATGCATCAATTTGAATACCCTTTTCGAAACTATCTTTAGCATCCTGATCCATCCCTAGTGCCAAGTAAGATTTTCCGAGCCTTTCATAGGCTGTAATTTTCTGGAAATCCGTTTCAGCTAACCTAAGAGCAACCACATATACATCACACGCTTTTTTATATTTACCTAACAAATAAGATAATGCACCTTCAAACTCCAAGCTCGTAAATGTTTGCTTTAGTTTATTCTTATTTAATCGTTTAACTAATGACAGTGCTCTCACTGGATCACCCCCATTAAAGGCATCAAATGCATCCTGAACGTATTCTATATTTTTCATAGCCTTTTTAATCTCGTATCAAAGAAGGTAACATTAAGTAACTAACACAAACCTTTCTTTTGAAAAAAACATCATTTCAATTCAACATACCAAACAAACACATTTCTACAACACATCCGAAAAACCACTTCGGGATTTTTGAAACAACGCATAACCAACAACAGCCATTACACACGCAACAACACTAAACACAGCCAAAGACAGGAAATCTGGTAGTTCTCCGTACAACAGAACCGCTCGACTAGCCTCAACGGGAAACGCTATGGGATTTAACAAAATAACTTGCTGCAATGAAGCGGGGAGCACATCAATAGAATAAAAAACGGGACTCAAGAACATTAGCAAGGTCACCAACGTCCCCATCACTTGCTGGATATCTCGAATATATACACCCACTGCACTCAACACCCATGAGAATCCCAATAACAGCACAAAATAGGGCAACAAAATCAGGGGCAACAACAATGCAGTTACTGGGATAGCGTGTAAATCAATAAGAACAAAAGCTAATAACAAACCAAAAGCCACCAGTGAATTAAACACCGCCCCCAGCAATGTTACCCAGGGCAATATTTCTAAGGGAAACACCACTTTTTTAACAAAGTTGGCATTATCTAACATTAGCCTAGGTGAGCGATTAAAAACATCAGCCAACACACCATGAATAGTTAACCCCAAAAACAAATTCATTGAAAAGCTAACCGTCTCACCACTCGCTCCTGATTCACCCCAACGCGCATTAAACACAAACTGAAAGACAAACGTATACATAACCAACATCAACAAAGGTGTGACAACGGACCAAACAACGCCCATCAAGGAACCTTTGTAACGAGCTCGAATATCACGCATCACCAATTGCTTAACAAGAGACCTGTGCCTCCAAAAAGACTTCACCATAATAACGACATACTCAACAATTTACTCTACTCCATTTAATTGACTGCATAACGACGACAAATCAACGCTTTTTTCTTACCCAAAACTGATACATTTGAGAGAATGTTCTAGGATTTTTCGTTTCAAACTCAGCCCAACTCTCTAGGCAAGCCGCCTTTTTATCCTCTGGAAACTCACGCAAATACTCTCGCTTAATCGCACCATCTATCACTATCCCGGAAAGCTCCAGCCCTAATTCATCCAATATATCGGAAATCATCCCCCATGAATAACGATGTTCTTGCACATGAAAAATCAAATCACGAATCGCCGAAAATGAATAATAATCCGCACCACCTGTCAACAGTCGTTCAGCCCACACATCATTTCCTGCTTTTTCTCGAATGGCCTGTCGGCAGACCTGCATACCCTCTGATGTCGGTGAATAACCTTGCTCTTGGATGAACTTACGCGCTTCCACGACATGCTCCCGGGCAAGCTCACTATACAGGGCTATCTTCATATAACCATCGTCTTTAAGCAATCCCGCCAACACCCCCCAACCTTTAACGGGGTTCTCCATATGATGCAAAACACCAACACTCTCAATGACATCAAACGTTTTATCTATCTTATGCAATTCAAGAATATCAGATTGTAAAAATGCAATATTTTTCACTTTCATCTCGTCCGCTTTTCTTTTTGCATAACACAGACTAGACAAACTGATATCTACCGCCAACACAGAAGAGCCTATGTACTGTAAAGCACAACTAATAGGATGAGCACCTGTACCACACCCAGCCACTAACACTTCCGGTTTTGCTGAAATCGACTCAGCCTGCAACAGTGAAGGGTAAACTTGTGAAGCGATAAACTGCTGGACTGGTGTAGGCCTGTGATGATAAACCCCAATCCATCGAGGGTAAGGGTTCTCTTCGTATTGTTCTCTCACGTGTTTTGTCGTTTCGTCCGAAATTTCAGACAGCACGTCAATGCTAGCAACTAGCGCTCGCTCAATAGCAGGGTTTTCGACTTGAAGCTGAACAACCTGTTTAAACCCCTTATCTAAGGCAGCTTCACACTCAGATATGCGTTTTACAATAGCCGGACATTCAATTAAAGAGCTATAGCAACCCAGTAGCGCCGAATTAAGTTGCCATTCAACATCACCTGGGTCACAACCTTCAATCAAATCGTACAAAGCACCTCTTTTTTCAAGATCCACTGGCCCTTGTGAAAAAATATATTCATTCCAAAAACACTGATTGGCCAACGCATAAATGCACTGAGAATATTGTTTTATGTTGCTGCCACCTGATGACTCAACAGCTAAACAAAGAAACTCTCCTCTCAACAACGTTAAGAAATCTTCTATCTGGGCATTTGCTACGACCGTTTTGGTAAGTAACGACAAAAACAATTCATCCTGCAGCAGGTTTTGAAGATCTACGCTATCTTTTAAGAAATTAGCTCTACCACCTTCCAGGCTGACAAAGCATTCCACTGCGGCGCGCGTTTCTTCATTTAACAACAAACCAACGGCAATATTAAAGAGATCCTGATGCAGTACATCGTCGCGCGAAAGGCATAACAAAATAAGCTGCCTAAACAAAGGCGATGACTGAAAGGCTTTATTAGTTATCGCTTGCCCTCTTACTAACATACAAAAAGGACTATAGAATGTCGCATTTTCTGGATTCAACAAAATAGCCTGCCCATAACAACCTAAAGCCAGGCTTTCCTCGCTGGATGCAACATAAGCTAAGCCCATATTAAAATGCGCTTCGCTATAACTTGGGTTTATCTTAATTGCCGTTTGATAACACTCCAGCGCCTTTTTCAAATCACCTCGGTGCCGATACTCAATTCCAAGGTTACAATAAGCATTCGCCAGATCCTTAAGCGCACTGGCGTTGTCAGGGGCTACACGTAAAGACTTCCCAATTAGAATAGCACCTTTCTCAAACTTCCCTTGCTTAACGGCAATAATACCCAGCAAATGGTTCGCTTCCGGCTCATCCGGGTTTACAAGCAAGCTTTGTTGGCACAATCTACTAGCTTCAAGCGTATCGCCCTTATTAAAGTATTTGTACGCTAAACGTGTTTTCTTTGTGCCTACTTTATTCTTTTTTAGCATGCATGGCCTTTTACTTAATTTTGTTTTATGTGTAAACCCAAGGAAGGTGCACATCAATAACCAGCTAAAACATTCGCTACTTCATATATAGAATAAAAGAGATTGCTACTGTGTGAGTTTTCAGCAGCTAACCGCTCATAAACACGCATCATAAATTCACGCTCATACACCGCATTGTTATTTCGACTAACTAATGTTTTTTTAAAGTTAAGAGCCCCCGAATTAATAACGGATAAAGCCTGACCATTAGAGGCTATAATATCCTCGTATCGAATAATATTACCTGCCCCCAACACGCGCCAATATTGTTCATAATACCAATCAAGCAAAACCAATTGTCGATCAAGATCATCAAACGCCTCATCCAAGCGATGCTCAAGTGCACAATCAAACGCCTCGGCCATCGGTGCTCGGCCACGTGACAGCGGATGGTCTAATGTATTCCAGGATGCAATAACAGACAAAGGATTCCTAACAATAGCAAAACATTGAAATGCATTGACTAATTCAGGTAGTAGAGCTGAAAAAGCATTAGGATGCTTAATAACCAGATCAAAACCATTCTTCAAAGGCTTATCTATCTCAATAACACCCTTGCCTATTAGTGATGCTTTACGCTTTCCACTGCCACCTTTGCTGAAGGTATTAGTGCCACTGCCCTCCACCCGATTGGCCACAACCCATCCATTTTCGTGCACATCATGACGTATTGACCCACAATACGTATTAATAAACTCGGCGCGCGCATCCAAGGTTGTATTCGACATTAACGCATTCATATCCATCGGCTCAACCAGTGCCAGCAGATTAGGCAGCTGATTAAGCAAATGGCAGGCTAGCGTTGTACCTGACCGGGGTATTCCCGCTAAAATAATATTCATACTCTCAACCAAAGGCGATAGGCATCATCCAGAATCGCCAAAAAACGCTCCCGTTCGTTCTCTAAAGTATACCGCTTTGACATATCAAAAGCTCTCGATCGAATGGCGCTTATTTCATCTTCAGGCATGACAACAAGCTTATTAATAGAGGATATATAACCTTCAATATTGTGCTCAGGAATTAACGCTGAACTCTCATGACAAAAACTCCTATTTCCCACACAATCAGGACACATTACTAAACAATAGCGAGCCATAGCCTCCAATGCTGGTAAATAAAAACCCTCTTCACTTAAAGGGAAACACACAACCACACCTGCTCTCCCCAGCTTATTCAAAAACAAGGGTTGCGACACTGGCTCTATAAGTAATTCAACCTGGATGCCCAGCGATACTAAATACGATGACACTTGGCTTGCTAGTACCGGGTTCTTGATACCCACTAACAACCATCGCTGATTCTGAATTGGCGTACACAGCTGCTGTTTTTCTACTAACTCAATGCTGGAAACGGCCTTAATGCCATTATTTAACGCGAAGATTGGCCCATTAATTCGCTCTGTTACTTCAACCGCCGCTTTAACCTCTTCACTGACACAAATTCTAATGGCATCACGCGATAAATATTGAAAAAGTATCTGTTCGGGATCTGCATGCCGTAGGCCCTGTATTAAATTAATGACTGGCACAGCAGAAGGAACATCACAAAAATCAAAATACACCCAATCCATACCGGCAACAAAAACGACATCGCCCTTTTCTACACGCCACCGCTCTACGCAATGACTTTCATGCTCAGACCAAAATAAATCTTGCTGACTATCTTCAGACAAAACAAAACGAGGCTGCCAATTAGCGGAAGATGTTACATGCCCCAGGTACTGAGAGAACTTAATATGCCCGCCAGTCTGCCCCTGGTAATTTCGATAAAACCACACATTCCTTTGCCTATAACTCTCTTTATTCATACTTATCTGTGTTCTTTAATGCATAATTTACAAACAAAAAAAGGGCGACTTTCGTCGCCCTTCTTCTAATTGACTATATCGTCAACTCAAGTATTAACAGTAACTTAGTTACCGTTGTTACCTGCATTGGCAGCACTAGACGCAGGAACTTCGTTACCCTGTGTAGTAGCTGTCATGTTAGTCAATACACCAGTTTCAGTACGAACAAGACCTAGAGCCTCACAAGTCTGGAATTCACCGCGCATAACTAGACGTGAACGGCCCGCCCAAGTAACTATACCGTCAGTAGCATCGTCAGCTAGTGTAGAAAGACCACCACCAAAGACTGTGTCGATAGTAGTTGCATTGATTGCACCAGTTTCGTGTGCTGCAAGATCAGCAATCAGAGTCAAAGAACCTGTTGCTGGAACACGAGTACCGTCTTGTAAGAACATGTAAGACTGTACAGCACCACTAGTAGATGCAGACGTGTTAGTCAAACGGATGAAGAAATCATCAGTAGACTGAGGCTTAGGCAAGTTGAAAACTGTTGCACTACAGCCGTTCTTGAACAAAGTAGCAAACACACCAGAAGCAGGTATGCTATCTAAGTAACGAACGTTAGAGTAGTTGATGCTTGCATCGCCATTGATAGTAATTTCTTCAATTTCAGTAGTAGTATCAGCTACTAGACAAACCGCAAAGTTACGCTCTACTTGAGAGTTAGTAACGTTTAAGCTTAATGAAGTTACACCACCAGCAATTGCCAAAACTACGTTATTATCAGAAGCACCGTTAAGGTCTGTAAGGCTAAGCCCTTGACAAGCCGCTTTAACAGCAGTGTCAGTTGACGTAGCTAATGTTGCAAGCGCACCTAAATCAACCAATACCGCATTGCTTAATCCAGCGAAAGTAGTTGAACTAAGAACGATACCTAGCGCGTCATCAGCGTTCAAACCGAAATCATTCAATGCATCTTCGTTTCGTGTGTTATCACGAACATCTACACGCAATGCACCGATCGCATTAAAACGAGCAGTTGCAGCGGCACTACTAAATTCAGACGCAGTATCAGAGAAGCTCTTACTGCTGCTCCCTTCACCAACGTTGATAGCCTTTACAAAGCTAGTATCAATTGCACGCGTTTGAACAGTAACAGCCTGCTCTGATTGCTGTACTTTAAAACCAGCTTGCGCTTGGTCACGAGCATCAGCATCGGAAGCATCAACCTGTGCACTCAATGTAACAAACTTTTGAGTTTCAGTGTCAAACCCAGAACCAACACGAGACAAAGAACCCGTTACGTTAGTCAAGCCACCAGGAAGGTTAGTGTTGCTATCTAGGCTACGGAAGTTGAATGACACAGTACCGTCAGTCACGGCAACTGCAGCAGCAGCAGCAGTAGTAGCAAAAGTCGAAGCTTCACTAGTACCGCTTACCGCTAAAGAACCAACAGTACCAGTGATAACAACCTCAACGATGTTGTTTGTGTTACCCGCACCAGCTGCAACCAAAGCAGCTTCAAAGTCACCAATCGCACCATCACCAATTGTGTTAGTAGTAGCAGCGTTGGCAAGTACATTATTCACATAGTATGTACCAGCAGCAGTAATACCTAACGCAGTTAATTCTGCTTGCAAATCACTACCAGCCGCAGCAGGTAGAGTTAACGTACCTGAACTTGAATCGATTAAGGTTTGTGTCGCGAAGAAAGTTGCTGTAGCTGCAGAATTCAACTCAGCGGCACCAGCAGTACCTAACTGTAACGATAATACGTTAGCGTTGTTTTGCAACGTAAAGCCGTTAGTAGTAGCACTAGTAACAGCACCAATGGTGAACTGAGAAGCAGTTAAGTTAGTGCTGAAGATAGCACTAGTGTTAGTTACAGAAAGTTTTACTGTATCACCAGCAGCTAACTGAGCAGTTTTGTTACCTGCTTTATAAGCGAACTCAATGTTCTGTAAGTTTGCTTTAGTAGTGGTCGAATTAGGACCAAACATTTCATCCGCAAATGTAACAATACCACAGTTAGTGATGTTGTTTGATCCAGTGAATGCTGCATTACAGTCAACTGTACCTGTTTCCGTTGTAGCATATTGTAGCTGACCTGCAAACGCAGAACCAGATACAAGTGCCGCAGCAATAGCACTACTTAATAGTGTTTTTTTCAACATTTTTTTTAAGCTCCATTAGCTTGACTAGTCAAATCAAAAGCGCCAATTCTTTTGGCTTTTAATACATCGCTATTGCTAGCGAATTCTTTCAAACCATCTCAGTTTATTTTAATTTCAAAACAAATCGAAATGAATTCATGTTCATGGTTAAAAAAAGAGCATTGAATTTAATCATGTTTTCGTTACCCCTTTCTTAGCTCGGCACATAATAAACCAACAATTTGGCCAATACAAGCAACTAGCTAAGACCTTTTTCACTAATCCATTGATTTACATTCATTTAATGCATTCACGAAGAAAGCCGTCCAAACTTTGATCAAAAAAACATTACACAAAACAAAAGATCAGCACCCGAGAAACACAACCTTTCGTGACATCACCGACACTTAAATAGATTGTTTTTCAACCCATCTTGAGCAATATCAGGTTACCCTTTCATATAAAGACATTAACGCAATAAGGTCTAGCATAGTAAACGCTGATATTTTTACAAGAAAACAACAATAAAATCAGTCCTTTTGTGCATTATTACCCTTTTTAGCCTCATTCCTGGCTTTAAGGTTAGCTTCTGACACCAGGCTTCCAGAGGACTCTGATGAAAGTAGCGTCCTGAAGGCTTGTGTTACTTCTTCTGCTCCCTCATTAGCGTCAATAACATAGGGGCGTATCAATATAAGAAGTTCTTCACGTGTTATCTCTTTAGTTGTTTTCGCAAACAGCCAACCGATCCACGGTATATCCTTCAGAAACGGGACGCCGTTGTTGCCCTCATCAAAAGAATCTCTAATTAAACCTCCCAACAAGACAGAACCGCCATCGCTCAACGTTAAGCTAGTACTGACCGAGACATCCTCAATAATCGGAGATCCACCGACACCGGACCCCGCGGTATTACTCAATTGCTGGGCAATGGTCAGATCAACCCGATTTCCCGACAACACCACGGGCTGAACCGTCAACAACGTGCCAGTTGTTCGATATTCGACGCTGGTTAATACATTCGAGCTCACATCACTCACCTCGCCATCTGCATTGGTTTGGCGGCTCGACACTACCGGCACTTGGCTACCGACATTAATCGTTGCTGATTCTCCACTTTTAACAAGCACTCGAGGCGTAGATAAAATATCGACTTTGCTATTTCCTATTAACGCCGAAAACACTGCGCTATCACCATGCTTATTAATGACATAATTAATCCCTGTGCTCGTCAAACTCAGCGCTCGTGAAGATCCACCGCCTTCAGAGTTTAAACTCCAATCAGCCCCATAGCTTTCATTGTTGGTTAACTTATAACTCGCCAAAGTCACCTCTACCATTACCTGGCGCGTAGGCTTATCCATTGCCTTTAATACAGGCAATATCCGCACCCACTCCTTGGGGGAGACATTCAACAGCAATGCATTCTGGTTTTTATCTATAACAATCGGCTCAGCCCCATCATCTTTTCCGCCGTGCTTGGTGAGCGTTTTAATAATCGGCTCAACAGTCTCCATTATTTCTTCTGCTAATGCGTTTTGAACTGGGTAATAATACAACCCCACATTATCGGTACTCGCAGCAGACTCAACCCTTGGCTGATCCAACTCCCTTACCCAACGCTCAATTAACGCCAACGATGACTTGTCATTGGCAAACACCAGCATGCTGTTTGTGATCGTCAATGGCAGAAGCTGTATTGCTCCACCGAGCCCTCCTACACGAATATCATAGCCTTGCGCTTTTAAGATAGTCGCTATCTCTGTTGCCAACTTAGGGGCATCCACAAATGCAGGGGTAATACGCGAACTAATACGACCCCGCATAAATGGCCTATCCAAGTACTCCAAAGCATCCGATGCCTGACGAACAGCATCCAGAGTACCTCTCAGCAATAGCATGCTTTGACTTGCTTCACCTTGCACCGTTAAACCGGTATTACCGTAAGCATCGATTAACCAGCGGCGCGCATCATTGGGGCTTACCACTTTTAACATATGATAGTAGAATACAGGCCTGTGCGAAGACGGCGTTTCCGGCAGCGCTTTACCTGTCACCAGCAACGGAGGCTTATTACCTGCCGCTCCGCCTCTCAACATAACAAAGGTCAATAGTGCTTCATTTTCCTCTATGCCTACTCCGTATTCTTTTAGTACGCTAGAGGCCATTCGATACAGTGATGCCGCTGATTGAGGCTCCGACACGCGCAATGTCACCAAGTCTTTTTTTGCTTTCAACAGGCCACTAATCACAAAGTTTTTGCCTAGCACATTGCCAAACACTTCATTAATAAACGCAGGTAATGGTAAACCTGAAACATTGAGTGTTAATTCACCGCGTTCTGGGGCTCCATTTTCTTTATCAGCACCAAAGATGCCTGACCTAGGACGACTGGACTGCGGTATAGGACTCACCTCTGCCCTTCCCGTCTTGGTTAACGCGCCATTACCGCCAACCAGGCTATCCGGGTTTCCGGTATCTAGCTGCGTTACTCCTACTGAAACATTTTTTGTTGTTCTCAGTGGTGCAGGCACGCCATAATCTAAGCTAGCACAACCCTGCAACATTCCCATCATCACGCCCATCACGATAGCAGGCTTAAAGGATTTTTTCGAACACACGCTAACACTCATTGCTTTCATTTCCAGAGGTATTTCAATGGTTTTTAAATAGATAGGATCAAATTCCTACTGTTTTACTTCATATAACTGGCGACTTTGGCCTTGCGATGCTTTTTCGCCCACGTCAGGCAATGTAAAGCGCAGCCAATCCGAACCAATGGCTTCTAGCGCCTCACCACTTGGCAATGTGTCGCCAATCACAAAGGATTTTGTTTCTTCCCCCTGCTTTGCTGCAATCAATGCGTACGGAGATGACCCATCGTTAATAATGCCGTTAAATACCCAATCTACCGTGGCGGGCAATACATCGGCCGACATTTTACCGCCTTGCTGCTTCGCTGACAAGGACGCCTCATTCTCCCACCCCCACAGGGACATGTTACTTAATCGCTTGGTCGTGTTTTTGGCTGGTGCCCGCCAAGACGCTGGAAGGTCACCCCACTCGGCCTCATCACCATCGGCCACATCCAATGTCGACACATCAGTAAACGTTAACCCGAACAACCCACTTAACAACACACCGGCCACAATCGATAGCATCAACCTCACATCCATCTGCTGCATCAGGATTCACCCTCTACCCAGTCATTTGGCGCATCAAAGTACATCACCAACTCCAGACGAAACGACTGATTCCGTCGATTAACCGCATCTAAAAAGGTGACCACTACCATTCGCTGAGAAGATTCCAGCATTGTTAACAGTGACGCTAGGCTAGACGGTGTGTAGCTGCCTTTAATACTGGCATGCAATTCCAGCACCCCTGGCACATCACTGCGTGTTAAGGGCAGCACTTGTATTTGAGGCTTGATGACATTCGACATCACCGTTGTTTGTTGGAGCCAAGCTTGTATATCGGCTCGTGCTAATGAAGCACTTTGTGTTACCCAGATGCGCTTCTTTTGTGCTTCCAGCAACGCTTGCGCTGATACAGCTCTTTCCTGCCAAATGGTTTGTCCTACCAAGCCCTGCATTTTGCTCAATCGTTGAGCCATTTGCTGATAATTGGCTTGCTGCTCATCTTGCCAGCTCCACACGTGAGTGATGACATTCCCCAACAAAAGGATCAAGACTGCCCACACACCCAGCCGCAGTCGTTGATTGGCATGCCATTCTTTAAGTGCTGGCTGTAATTGGTCGAGTGATGCTTGAACCGCTGGGTACGCTAATATTTGATTTTTTGACATCATGAAGAAGCCACCTTCATACGAATACGAAGATTCCCTTTGCCGCCCAACGATTGCACATCCACCCCAGAAAAACGTGGGCCCTTCTGGAAGGCCCGCACATAAAAGCGCGGATCCTGTTGTGCAGATGTAATTTCAATCACCAATTCATCTTGTTGGTAGGTGAACTGCCCCAATACGGCATCCTTTGGTAAACGATTAGACACATCTAATAGCAAGTCGCTTTGTCGCATAAGCTGCAAACTGCCAAACTGGTCTATTTTCGATCTTGTTCTAACCGCTGTGTCGCGGGCAATCAATATAGACTGGATTTTCACCTCAAGCGCGTCAATTTCTTCTGCAACTGCATTCTCTGCACGCTGCCATGCCCAGCCGCCGCCCAGGCTCCAAGCAACTATGATCAAAAATATAACCACAGCTGATCGCGGCAACCATTTTTCAGCCATGCCGGCTAGCTCATCCGCACCCTGCCTACCCCAAGGTTTACTTAACCAGGCACCCGGATCTACTGGCTGCAATCCTGCAGATGGCACAGACAAGGAATAGCTTCTTGCCGCTTGCGCAAGAATGTCAGCGGACTGACCCTCTGTACACCACTGGCTGTAAGCTAACAAGCCCCCTTTCCACACCTGAACATCTAATCCATCACGGCAATTTACAACACGCAAATGTGCTTTGCTATCCACTTGAGGGGGCAAAGTTTGTAAAAGTGTTTCGGGGAGTGCATTAGCCGATATTACACCCTGTTGCTCCATCAGTTGTTGCTGTACTGCTGCATCCCACAACCACACCATAGCCACACCCGCATCCCACACAATGGCATGACCCGATGTCGTAAAGGGGGATATTTGATCAACTTTTAAGTTTAACGCTTCTTGCCGATCTGCCCGAGACACATGATTATAATCCAGTGTTTTGTACACACAGGCTTGTCGAGAAATAACCCATTGCGGTGGCTGACGCTTTCCAAGGCCACTGCCCTCACCTTGCCAAGCAACCTTATAGTCATGTGCATTTTTTGTACTACTTGCACATTCAAGGTCGCGCTGTTGCCATAATCGGGGCACTGAGAAAGCTAATAGTGACTGCTTCAGATTTTTCCATGACGCCGAATTCAGTATTCGCGCTTGGCTCGTTAGTTGGTTCACTCGTTGCTTCACTTGTTACTTCACTCTTTGGATCCTGTTGAATCCGTCGTTGCCACAATAGCTGTAGCGGTTTCGCTGGTCGTTGATAATGACCGGATGTTTTTTCAGCCAAAATAAAGCCGAAGTCTATCAAATAGTGTTGCCCATAGGTAGCCTCCGGAGACCATACAGTGAGATTCATTTTGTTGTCCGCTAAACGGTACCAATCTTCCCGCGTAACACCAGTGGGTATAAATCGACCTAGCGCTTTTTCCAATCCTGCATCACTTGTAATCTTATGCTCTCGCCGCGATGTGACGAATGTACGCAGTGTTGAATCTGATAACTTCCACCGCGCCTGTATAACCTCCGGTAGCACCGTATTAATATTTAACCTACCTACTCGAACCGTGACTTTTTCCATCCACCCTTGTGACAACAAGCGAGATTGCCAAGGCTTCCAACTTGGAACCCGAAACAACTCCATGATCGTTCGTAACGGTCTATTCGGCGGTGGGGCTAATCCACGCTGTCGGTAAAAAGGCGCTTCGCCCCCTCCAGCCAACGGCCGATCATTCCTGTCTGTATAATCTTTGAGCTGTGCAGACATTTTGTATGCTTCATTCTCTGACACACCAAAGGTAGTCAAAAAACGCTGCAACTGCTCTAGCTTATAATTCGTTAGGCTGAATTTTGCACGCTCATCGAGCAACGATATTGACCAACCATTACCCAATTTTGTTACAGCTCCATCAAGTGGCATCTCTCCACCCACAGCCTGAATGGTCATCACCCCCATGTCGCTATCAACCTGCTGAGGGGAGCCTGGCGTCGTTAATCCCGCCGTGGTATATCGCTGGGTTAGCATCAACAATGTTAACCGCTGACTCATCGCATCATGTTTCAGCAACTCATCCACATCCACCCAACGCTGTTCCACTTGATTAATCGCACTCTCTACCCATTTAGCCATTACTGCAGTGGCAAGGGCCAGCACAGCAAGCACCCAAATAACTGAGACCAGCACAATGCCTTTTTGTTTCATGTGATTACAGGCTTGTACCATCGACGCACTCATTCAACACCACCTTTAACGAATCCATGTGGCGCACGCTTATCGCCTTTTACACTGGCCCACTGCTCATATTCATAGCTATAGCCATAACCCAGCACTTCACCTTTACGCTTTTCCCCTCGCATGATTACCCCTTCCGGCAACCCCTTCACTCGCGTGTTTTTTGGCGGCCATTGAGCATACTGCTGGCCATCTACCCCAACATACACAAAATGTACTTGATCAAGCACGGGAAATAACACCCATGCCTCTGCCTTCTTTATGAGCTGATACGCGGTTAGCTGATCAGGCACACGCAATTGTGATTCAGGGTAATAAGTTAACCACAACCGCTCATCATGCCGATCAAGATCCATCACAAAACGCGATGGAACACCCTCTTGTTGATCCAACCCTTTAACCGATACGCCAGCGAACCGGGTGGCATTACCTGTAAATTGCCATGACGCATCTTCTGATGACATCAACCCACCCACGACATCTCTAAACCAAAAGGATTGGAGGCTACTCACATGAGATTCACTTAATTTATTGGATATTCGCTCCTGTACTTTTAGGTAGTGTGTTAGCCCCTCCATCATCATCACGGTAATAAAGCTCATGATTAACAACACTACGATCACTTCTAGCAGGGTAAACCCTTGGTGTTTGATCTGCGATGAGACGGAACGGTGCCTTCTCATTGCGTCCCTGTAAAATCACGATACTGCCGATAACCGATTTGCTCAATCACAAACACGTAATCTGGTTCCGTAGTTCCCTGAATTGTTACTGTTGTTTTAAACAATTGCGCTTTAAAACTGCCCTCTCGCCCTGCATGATTACTGATCACCGGGGTTGCTTTAGTTAACGGGTGACTCGACCACATGACTTTATGTTCACCTAACAAAATTTCTCCTTGAGGCTCTATTCCTGGGTTTTTGAGCGCAAGATACTCTCTGGCGTTTTGCAACACATGGATTCTGGATTCTGCGGCTTCTATCCGTGAAATCGCAGTTAAATTAGTATTCAGCCAGGACAACAGCATACCGCCGATCACGGCAAACAACGACAAGGCTACCATTGTTTCAAGCAAGGTAAAGCCCAGATTGTTATAACGCTGACTCTTAATCGTTCTACTCATTCGTAGTTTCGCCGCCCGCTTCATCGCCCGTTACAACGCTGACGGCTGACAAAACGGTGGCTCTAACTCAAAACGACGAGTCGTTTCTTCGTGATGGAGAACGACCTCCCCGCCTAAACAGATACCGTTATCCAACCAAGTAATTGGCTCATCTGCCGTAACGCGCAAACCTTCAGGCAATTCGAGTGCGGCATTAGGTTCAATAGTGTTTGCATTAATCGTCACCACCTGGTGATGACTTCGGGTCCATGCCCCCAGCCGACTGATTTGATTCAGTGTATCTTCCACTGCCAAGCGTCGCTCCCAGCTTGCTTGTAGTGTCATTAGATTTGGCACTGCCAACGCGGTTATACCCCCAATAATCACTAACACAACCATGAGTTCGATCAATGTAAAGCCTTGGCGTTTTACCATAACAACACCTATTTCGCTGGTAAATAACCAACGTCAGTATTGTACCCTTCGCCACCTTGAACGCCATCTGCGCCATAAGAATAGAGTGAGAAAGGCTGCCCATTGGTACTTGCTTGGGCATCGTATTTGTAGGCGTTATTCCATGGGTCTAACGGGATGTCACCATCGATATAAGGCCCTTTCCAGAAAGGTTTTTTCGCTTCGTCTGATGGCGGCTGCTTTAACACAACAAGGCCTTCGTTAGTGGTTGGCATACGCCCAACATCCAATCGATACGTTAACAAGGAGCCTTTAAGCATCTTTATTTGTGTACCGGCAGTCTGCACTTTTGCTTTATCAGCTTGGTTAAATAAGCTTGGCCCGACCAATCCCATAATTAACCCAATAATCACCAATACCACAATCATTTCTAGGAGAGTGAAACCTTGCTGGGACTGAGGTCGTGCAATTTTTTGAGACCGACGAATATTCACTTTTTCTGGCTCCGTTGTTCTATGTTAATAGTCTGTATTAAGCGTTCTATATTAATAGTTCTGTGTGATCGCGTTGTATTTCCGGCTAGATCGCTAAATCATTGGCACTGGTAATAGCCAATACTATACCCGCGATGATTAACCCAAACATAACACCAATTATTAAAATGGCGATGGGCTCAATTAACGCCAAAAAACGGCGCATTCTAGATTGACTAGACTCATCGTACAACGTTGCCAAACTTTCTAGCATCTGTGGCAATTTACCCGACTTCTCCCCCACCCGTACTAAATTAATACCCGTTGGGGTTATCGCTTGATACTGTTCTAGCGCATCCGATAATGACGCGCCTCCGCGCACATCCTGCGTTACACGCTCCAGTAAATCTCGCTGACGCAACAGTCGCGTACTGTCTTGGGAAAGCACTAACGCTTCTATCAATGGAACACGATTGGATAATAAAGTTCCCAGTACTTTCGACCACTGTGCTATTTGCGACTGTATTAACCAAGTCCCGAGCACCGGCAGGTGCAAGCATTGGTTTATCATTTGTTCTCTGATACGTTTTTCACTCAACGCTAGACCTAACAAGGTTGCAACGAGCGTAACACCAGCCAATAGTAACGTGGCATTATTATTAGTCCACTGGCCTGCGGCTAAAACAAACCAGGCTAATAACGGTAATTGATCGGCATGCTCCAATAAATTTGTAAACTTCGGCACCACAAAAGCAAACATGATGGCAACGGCCGAAAAGCCACTGCCGACCAAAATAGAGGGATAAATTAATGCACTGCGCATTTCGTCTCGGGTTCTACGGTCATATTCCATTTGATCGACGGCATCTTTGAGTGATGACGCCAACGCCCCGGTCATTTCCCCCGCTCTTACCAACTGATAAACGTATACCGGTAAAGATAACCCTGAGGCTTCAAGCACATCTGAAAACGACTGCCCTTGGCGCAAGCCGTTACTCATAATCTCCATAGCTTTTTCAATAACCGGATGCTGTGCGCTTTTTAACTGTGCTGCTACCGCTTCAGATAAAGCAACACCTGCTGTTAACATGGTAGCGAGCTCGTACAACGCCACGTTTAACTCTTCCGCCTTCAAGCGACGGCGAGAACGCCTCTTTTTCGACTGCTCTTCCGTTAATCGTAATGGCGTCAACCCTTTTTGCTCTAATTGACGCAACGCCAAGCTCGGTGAACCGGCAGTTATGTCGCCGGTTAATCGCTTGCCTTCATTATTAACCGCTTGATAATTAAATTTCATCATCGTTTAGTGGCTACTTACCCGAAACACTTCCTCTAAAGTAGTCAAACCTAACCAGGCTTTTATCATCCCATCTTGACGCATTGTTCGATAACCTTGTTCTTGAGCCAGCGCTCTCATCACCTCAATATCGGCTCGTTCAGTAATGAGGTTTTGCATCTCTTGGGTCACGTCAACCAATTCATAAATACCCAATCGCCCCTGATAACCTGTACCCTGACACGAGGAACATCCTTTGCCTTTTAACCAGTGCGCCTGCTTCTCGGGGAATAGAGATTGTGTTACATCATCGAGGAAAATTTGATCTTCGGCCGACAACATCGCCTCTGCGGGTCCACTGCAATGTTTACACACTTTTCGAACCAATCGCTGCGCCTGCACTCCCCGTGTAGGAGATGCAACCAAGAAGGGCTCTATTCCCATATCAATTAATCGATTGAATGCGCTGATAGCATCGTTAGTATGCAACGTTGAAAGCACAAGGTGCCCTGTCAACGATGACTGCACAGCAATCTCAGCCGTTTCTAAATCACGGATTTCACCAATCATAATGACATCAGGATCTTGTCGTAGAATAGAGCGCAACGCCGCAGCAAAGGTTAAACCTATATCTGCGTGAGCTTGAACTTGTGTGATGTTTGGCACTTGGAATTCAACAGGGTCTTCCACTGTAATGATTTTTTTCACGCCATCATTGATGGACTCCAAGCCAGCATATAACGTTGTTGATTTACCGGAACCCGTAGGTCCCGTAACCAAAATAATACCGTGAGGCTGATTGAACCAATTATCAGTTATCGCCAGGTGGTCCGACAGCATACCCAATCGCTCAAGCGTCAACTCATCACGCTCTTTAGGCAACAATCGCATGACGACTGACTCACCATAAGTACCCGGCAATGTTGACACACGGACATCCATTTCACGACCGCTAACCCGTGTTGTTAAACGGCCATCTTGAGGGAGTCTACGTTCAGCAATATCAATATTTGACATTAATTTAATGCGAGAAACAACGGCAGCAAAGCGGTCATTAGGCAAACTGTGAGACAACTGCAATACGCCATCAACACGAAAGCGCACACAGAAATTAAATTCACTGGGCTCTATATGAATATCGGATGCGCCTTGCTCTACTGCTTGGCTCATAATGTTATTCACCAACTCAACAATCGGCGCTTCCTCTGCCAACTCTCGTAATTGACGAACATCTTCAGCCGTATCGACATCAAAAGATGAATTTTGTTGAGCTTTTAGAGAAACGATATTCAACCAGGCATCTAAGTCTTGAGATCTAGGTAGTGCTAATGTAAATGCGCTGTTGGGATAGAAATAACGAACTGTCTCAGAAATAACCGATGCAAAGGGGTCTTTGGCTGCAACCATTAGGCAATCAGGTTCTTCCCAAATAACAACCTGTTCTTCAATAAACCAATTTAACGCAATTTCGGTTGTGTCTAGCAATGCGCTTATGGCGGCCTCTGAAGGGGGCATCACACCATGAGTAACATCAACTCGAGGTATGTTCATTTGCTGGCTAAGCACATCCAGCAGTACATTTTCAGAAACAGTCCCGCTTCGCAGCAAAATTCCGCCGAGCTTCCCCCCTACTTTTTCTTGTAGGCTTAGCCCTCTATCAACTTCCTCTTGTGAAGCAACACCTTTCGCGACTAGCAACTCACCGAGCTTTTGCATTGTTTGAACCGCACCTGCCTGAATCGCATTTGTTTCAACCATCGTGGCCGCCGCCGTCATTCCAACATACCCAAAAGCTCTTGCTCCCAATCACCAGCACTCACACCAAAGACGTTCTGCATTTTCTTACCGTCTAACTTAGAGTTTTCAGGGCGTTTTACTGGTGTTGGGAATTGCTCTGAGCCGATAGGATTTACTGTTATCTGCTTACCCAATACACCCAACTTGTTCGCTTGTGCAAAAATAGTGGTGGCAAAATCATACCAGGTGACTCCCGGTTCACTTTGATAATGATACAGCCCCCAAGGAAAATCAGGTTCGCCAAAACGCTCTTTATCAACAATATCCATCAAACAGCTCGCAATCGATGTTGCTGCTGTCGGTGCGCCGAATTGATCATTCACCACACCCAATTCGTCACGGCCTTGACCCAATCTAAGCATGGTTTTGACAAAATTATTGCCATTTTTACCAAACACCCAACTCACCCGTAGGATCACATGTTTGTCCCACGTCGCCTGTAACGCTTGCTCTCCCGCTAACTTAGATGCACCGTAAACTCCCGTTGGGTTCGGTTGATCCAGTTCACTATAGGGTGTCGATTTATTGCCATCGAATACATAATCCGTAGAAATGTGCAGCAGAGGAACATTTTCTTGCTCACAAATTTCTGCCATTATTTTTACAGCATCAGCATTAACGCGATACGCCCGGTCTTTCTCGTCTTCTGCTTTGTCTACGGCGGTATAGGCGGCAGCATTAATCAGCGCCACGGGCATGGTTTTTTTCAGTGCTGCTTTCACTTGCGCACGATCGGTAATATCTAGCTCTGCCGAGGACAAACCGATGACGTCATATCCACGTTTTTCTGCTTCTACGACCAATTCAGAGCCAACCTGCCCTTTTGCGCCCGTGATTAACACTCGCTTCATAGTTGAGACTCTATTGATCCGTTAGTTCTGTCGTTGGTGCTGTTCTTGGTGATCTAGTTAATTCACTTAATGTTGGCAACACCTTATCTTTATCGGACAAGATCGGTGATGCAACTGGCCATTCAATACCTATCTCTGGATCATTCCAAAGAATACCGCCTTCGTCAGTGGGGTCGTAGTAATCGGTGCATTTGTATTGAAAATCGGCCGTTTCACTCACAACAACAAACCCGTGAGCAAAACCAGGGGGTACGTAAAACTGTAGATGATTCTCACCCGTTAAATAGACACCTTCCCATTTTCCATAGGTTGGAGATCCATCACGCAAATCAACGGCAACGTCAAACACCTCGCCTTGCGTTACACGCACCAATTTGCCTTGAGGTTTGGTTTTTTGAAAATGCAGCCCGCGCAGTACGCCTTGAGTGGATCGAGAGTGATTGTCTTGCACAAAGGCTTGCTCAATACCTGCATCCGTTTTGTAGCGTTCAGCCTGAAAGGTTTCCATAAAGAAACCACGTTGATCGCCAAATACATTCGGTTCGATAATGACACAGTCGGCTAAGGTTGTTTGAATGACTTTCATGAGTGTTTAACTAATCTCAGTAGGTACTGGCCGTAGCCGGTTTTCGACAATGCTGTTGCTTGCTCCAATAGTTGCTCTTTAGATAACCAGCCTTGCTGGTAGGCAATTTCTTCTAGGCAAGCGACTTTTAATCCCTGTCGTGACTCCACGGTTTTTACAAACTGCGCGGCTTCTAAGAGGCTATCATGTGTGCCGGTATCTAACCAGGCAAATCCCCGCCCTAGCTGCTGCACATGTAGGTCACCTCGTTGCAAATACGCATTATTCACGGAGGTAATCTCTAATTCACCACGCTCTGATGGTTTCACATTTTTAGCGATCTCAACAACATCGTTATCGTAGAAATAGAGACCCGTTACAGCAAAGTTTGATTTCGGGTTTTTTGGCTTCTCTTCAATGGATAACGCATTACCGTCATCATCGAAATCAACGACACCAAAGCGCTCAGGATCACTCACATAGTAGCCAAACACTGTGGCCCCGCTGGGCTTATTTACTGCTTTTACTAGCTTTTCAGAGAAATTCTCACCATAAAAGATATTATCTCCGAGAACCAAGCAAACACTATCATCACCAATGAAATCTTCACCAATCAGAAATGCTTGAGCCAGCCCATCTGGAGACGGTTGTTCTGCGTAGGTGAAGCGCACGCCAAATTCACTACCAGATCCGAGCATTTTACGAAAATACGGAAGGTCATCAGGCGTCGATATAATCAAGATTTCTTGAATACCGGCCAACATTAGTACCGAGATCGGATAATAAATCATCGGTTTATCATAAATGGGGAGCAGCTGCTTCGATACCCCTCGGGTAATCGGGTGCAGCCTTGTGCCAGAACCTCCGGCAAGGATAATACCTTTCATCGTTAAGCCTCCAAACCTAGGCGCTGACCTTGATAGGAACCATCAAGTACATGCTGCCACCAAGTTTCATTATCGAGATACCATTGGACGGTTTTACGCATTCCCGTTTCAAAGGTTTCTTCTGGCACCCATCCCAATTCACGCTGAATTTTTGATGCATCAATAGCATATCGGATATCGTGTCCAGGGCGATCTGCTACATACTTAATTAGGGATTCGTAGCGATCAACCCCTTCAGGTTTGTTCGGTGCTAATTCTTCTAATAGTTCACAAAGAGTTTTAACCACCTCAATGTTCTGCTTTTCATTATGGCCACCTATATTGTAGGTTTCGCCAAGCACACCTTCCGTTGCCACATGAACCAATGCACGGGCATGGTCATTAACATACAGCCAATCGCGAACCTGGTTGCCTTCCCCGTACACTGGTAGCGGCTTACCCGCCAATGCATTCAGTATCACCAAAGGGATAAGCTTTTCAGGAAAATGGTACGGGCCGTAGTTATTTGAGCAATTTGTAATCAAAGTAGGCAACCCGTAGGTCTCCTTCCACGACCTTACTAAGTGATCAGATGATGCCTTTGATGCTGAATACGGAGAATTCGGTTCGTATCGATTTTCTTCAGTAAACAGGCCTTCCTCGCCCAAAGAGCCGTACACTTCATCAGTAGATATATGATGAAAGCGAAAACTCGCCTTTTTATTCGTTTCAAGCCCATTCCAATAAGAACGTGCCACTTCTAATAAAACACAGGTTCCCACAATGTTGGTTTGTATGAATGCTGCTGGGCCATCGATAGAGCGATCAACATGGGACTCAGCCGCAAGATGCATCACAATATCGGGCTGATGCCGATTAAACAGAGCTGTGATTGCAGGGCTATCACAGATATCGGCTTGTTCGAAGTGATAGCGGTTTGAAGATTCTATAGCACGTAAGCTTTCTAAGTTACCCGCATAGGTCAATTTATCGACATTAACGACATCATGACCCGTATTCGTAATTAGGTGCCTCACTACTGCAGAGCCTATAAAGCCTGCTCCCCCGGTAACCAAAAACTTCATTCAGAAAGCATCCTGTACGCGTCGTTAAGATAAGAAGAGTTAAGATAAAAAATAGAGCCGCATTCTATGGGGTCAGAGGGGGGAAGGCAAATCTATACCCGTTATTTCTCAATTCAACGATAATTAGCCGCTATTCTGTCCGTTTCTTACGACATAACGGCGTTAAATTATAACAAAATGCCTTAACCCCGTTAATTCGACACTACATTAACACTGCAACACTGTGCCTTATTACCATTGACTGCTCTTACTGTGGCTAGTTCCATCTCATTAGCTTTATTTACATATAGTCCCATACCAAATTAGGGAAGGCACAGCCAGTTATACGCAATCCATCCAACACTAATCGCTTCGCAATCCAAATTGGAATTAAACGTCATACCTTAATGGCTTTCCTCTCTATTTACTGATGGCCAGTCTGAAAAAGGAAATGGCTTCTCGTCACTTGACCAAAAAAGGTAGTTTGCTATCTGAGCAATATAGGCCGCAAGATTCCTACCAAATACAACCAAATCTGCATGAGGTTCGCCGATAAATAATTGATGAGCAAACTGCACTATCGTGATAATAACAACAACAACATCAAGTAGCCGATAGACTACAAAAAAACCTATGGCATAAAACAAGCGTAATAAAATGGGATCTTTATCCATTTTCAATCCATCCTTTCCTATTTTGTATGTGGACCAGGAAGTACAAATTCAACATCAGAATTGTGCTCTCCTAGCATTAGGTTTTTTACAACCGTAACAAGCTCGCCACCCTCGAACAAGATTTCATTGAGCCCTTGCACTAATGGCATGTAGACACCCAGCTCATCTGATTTTTCTTTCACTAAGTGAATGGTGTTCACACCTTCGGCGGTACCACCCAGATTATCTAAAACCTCTTCAAGAGAATGGCCTTTAGCCAACCCTAAACCAACTTGAAAATTTCTACTTAGTGGCGACGTGCAAGTAACAAATAGATCTCCCACCCCCGCTAAACCAAGAAATGTATAAGGGTTAGCCCCGAGCTTTGATGCAAATCGACTCATTTCTGCGAGGCTTCGAGTAATCAGCATGCTCTTCGTGTTTTCCCCCATCCCCATAGCGGTAGCCATACCCGCAGCAATTGCATAAATATTCTTTAGCGCGCCTGCAAGCTCGACACCGAACATGTCGCTATTCCCATACACTCTGAAATATTGACACGACAGCATTTCTTGCACTCGATTTCGAACATATTCAGATTCACTCGCGATCACGGACCCTGTTAACATTCGGGCTGCAACTTCTTTTGCTAAATTCGGTCCACTCAATACCCCAATATTTGAACATTGTGTCGAGTCTCGTAACACCTGACTCATAAAGCGAAACCCGTCTTTTTGAATACCTTTTGTCGTACTTACCAAAATACGTGAATCATCCAGATGTTCGCTGCATTGCTGAATGACAGAAACAACGGATTTACTGGGTACAGCAACAAAAATAACCTCTGCATCAACAACAGAACCAACCAGATCGGTTGTCGCTTTTATTGCTTCATTCAGCCTATATCCAGGGAGATAGCGGGTATTTTCATGATTTTCGGTTATATCCTTTACGCTTTCCTCGCTTCGCATCCATAACGCTACATCATTTCCGTTATCTGCTAAAATATTCGCAATAGCAGTACCAAAACTGCCTCCACCTAAAACCGTTGCCTTGCCTTTGCCACTCATAAACCGTTACACCTCTGCATTCTGAGGAAACAGTATACCAGCGAAAAAACGTCTCGCTATGAAAACCAACGACTTAACGCAAATTCTGACTGCAAGAAACTTTTTGTCCCACTGGGGCCATCTAATTCTAACTTTATTGGGCCACTACTAGACTCGCTAATAAGGTGTAATCGAAGAAATGGGTTCACTTTTCGTTCAACCTCGATTAGCTGGGATGCGACCAATAGAGCATCATCATTGCGTCCAAAATCAAACAAATAGCCATCATCTGTTTCTGTTACCTGTTTAATAAGATCCAGTACTATAGGTAAAATCTGCTCCCTAACCTCTTTGGCCGACTCCTCACTTAATGGTCGTTCAAATGTCACCAACTCCATAACGCACCCTCATCAACAAAAAATCCGACAGGGCATATCTACAACCCTACGTATTTAGTTTAGCAATAGAATGAAGAACTAAAGCACCTCTGTAAGATTTTTTTGTTATGAGAGGGAGAAATAAAAAAGGATGCCACTTGGCACCCTTTTTTATTGTTGGGCTCAACATTGTTGAGCCCAATATTGCTGAACTGAATATTGTTACGTTAAATATTGATCACTTAAACAATTGCAGTAGTAGCTTATTGATACGCTGAACATATGCAGCAGGATCATCTAGCTGCCCGCCTTCTGCCAACGCCGCTTGATCAAACAATATTGCCACTAGATCAGCAAAGCGATCTTCTTGAATCTCTTCCTTCAAGTTTTCGACCAACGGGTGCGTTACGTTGATCTCTAATGTTGGCTTTGTTTCAGGCATTGCCTGTCCAGCTGCTTCCATTATTTGACGCATTTGAGCACCCATATCATGAGCACCAACAACCAAACATGCAGGAGAATCTGTTAATCG
>CAJXZM010000037.1 GCA_913063125.1 uncultured Gammaproteobacteria bacterium
AATTATTGCCACTCCCGTTCTCAATGAGCAAGGCGATCGCATCAATACCGTGGTGGAATGGAAAGACCTTACTGCCAGTTTAGCGAAGGAGCGAGAAGACGAACGTATTGCTAACGAGTCCTTGGCAGTGAAAAATGCCTTAGAAGTTTGTAGTACCAGCGTGATGATGGCAGATAAAGATTACAACATCATGTTTATGAATGAATCGGTAACAGGCATGATGTCTAGTATCGAAAAAGAAGTAAAAGAGGTACTGCCCAACTTTAATGCCAGCACCTTAATGGGCACCAATATTGATGTGTTCCATAAAGATCCATCTCATCAACGTAATATGTTGGACAGGTTAACCAGCACTTATAAAACACAAATTGAGGTGGGTATATTAACCGTCGAAATTATTGCCACTCCCGTTCTCAATGAGCAAGGCGATCGCATCAATACCGTGGTGGAATGGAAAGACCTTACTGCCATACTTGCGAAGCAACGAGAAGAGCTGCGTATTAGTAATGAGAATATGGCAATCAAAAATGCGTTGGAGGTCTGTAACACCAGCGTGATGATGGCAGATAAAGATTACAACATCATGTACATGAATGCTGCGGTCAACCGTATGATGAGTGCAGCTGAGGCGGATATCCGTACAGCACTGCCAAACTTTGATGCTCGTACACTCATGGGTACGAATATTGATGGGTTTCATAAGGACCCATCCCACCAACGTCGAATGTTGGATGGCTTAAAAGATACCTATAGCACCAATATCAATGTTGGTCCTCGTATTATGAGAGTGACGGCTACACCGGTATTTAGTGAAGAAGGAGAACGGTTAAATACAGTTGTTGAATGGGCGGATTTAACCGAAGAGCTTGCTAAGCAGAAAGAAGATGAGGCTTTGTCGGCGGAAAATGCTCGCATCAAACAAGCACTTGATAATGTTACCGCCAATGTCATGGTGGCGGATGCTAATCTGAATATCATCTATATGAATGATGCGGTGATTGGGATGATGCGTAATGCAGAATCTGACATTCGAACGGACCTGCCACAATTCTCTGTTGATACATTGGACGGCACTAATATTGATATTTTCCATAAAAACCCCGCCCATCAGCGAGGGTTGCTAGAGCGACAAAGTGCAACGTTGGATTCCGAGTTCCTTTTAGGGGGTAGAACGCTGCGAGTTATTGCTAATCCTATTAAAGATGATAGCGGTAGCCGCCTTGGTACGGTGGTGGAATGGATGGATCGTACGGAAGAGGTTGCGGTTCAAAAGGAAATAGACAATTTAGTATCTTCCGCCAGTATGGGAGACTTGTCGGCTCGTGTTGATGAGTCCAATAAGAAAGGCTTCTTTAAAAATGTGAGTACCGGGCTAAATAACCTGGTGGGTGTGTGTGAATCTGTATTGAATGATTTGGGTGGTGTCCTTGGGGCGATGGCCGAAGGTGATCTCACTAAGCAAATGACAGGAGAATATGAAGGAGACTTTGCTGGGCTGAAAAATAATGCCAATAAAACCATTGAGCAATTGACCAGTATTATTGGCGAGATCAACGAAGCCTCGGTTCAGGTATTAAGCGGCTCTGAAGAAATTGCAGCAGGTAACACGGATTTGAGTCAGCGCACGGAGGAGCAAGCATCATCATTGGAAGAAACCGCCGCCAGCATGGAAGAAATGACCAGTTCGGTTAAGCAAAGTTCTGATAATGTAAAGCGTGCGAATGACCTGGCGATTACCACACAATCCAAAGCGGAAGAAGGTGGTGCCGTTGTGGCGCAAGCAGTTGACGCCATGGATAAGATTCGTGATAGTAGTAAGAAAATTGCGGACATTATTGGGGTTATTGATGAAATAGCTTTCCAAACTAATTTACTTGCACTGAATGCTGCTGTTGAGGCTGCTCGTGCGGGAGAGCAGGGTAGAGGGTTTGCTGTTGTGGCGGGCGAGGTGAGAAACTTGGCTCAACGCTCTGCAGCGGCGGCGAAGGATATAAAAGACTTGATTAATGACAGTGTGGCTAAGGTGGGAGATGGCACTACGTTGGTGGGGCGTTCCGGTGATACATTAGCTGAAATTGTTAAATCAGTGCAGCAAGTTGGTACGCTGATTGGTGAAGTTGCAACCAGTGCAGAGGAGCAAAGCTCGGGTATTGAGCAAGTTAATCAAGCTGTGTCACAAATGGATGAGATGACCCAACAAAACGCGGCACTCGTTGAGGAGGCATCTGCTGCGAGTGAGGCGATGTCGGACCAGGCCAAGCAGTTGGGGCAGTTAGTCTCATTCTTCAATACGAGTTCTTCTGGTCGTTCTGTTGGCGGTGGAGCAGCGGCTTTATTGTCTTCTCAGCCGGCAAGGCAGTTGCCTCAAGCGGCAGTACAGAAAGCGGCAGCACATAAAGCACCGAGTGCAGGGTTTGATGCGACAGATGAGTGGGAGGAGTTCTAGTTGTTGTAAAATCAAATAGACAAGGGACGTAGTTTTCTTGGATGTAAAAACCCGCTTTTTAGCGGGTTTTTTTATGGGTGTTTAAAGGGGGAGGGTATCTCAATCAAAGGTACTGTTATGGGACTACTATATGACTACAGCAGTATTAATAAAACGCATCCATAAAAAAACTCGCTACAAATATAGCGAGTTTTTTTATGGATGCGTTGTTACTTCAACACGTTATCGTCGTCGAGGAGGCTCATCATGTTGAATAGGGATCAAAATTGGTTGTAAATCATGTTGAGTGTTCTTATGCGCAGTATGATCATCAAACGGAAGACTAAAGCTCTCGAATAATTCAAGTAATGCGTGTTTCAGTTCCTGCCAATTCATAAGGTTGCCTCACCTGGCCTGTTGTTATGTCTCTTTGTGACTTGTTTATGACGACATTTATAACAATCGTTAATACTAGTTATAACAGCGTCCATAACAACAGTATAGGCAAATTAATAGCGACAGGCATAATACGAACAAAAATGCGTTAAAAAAAGCAAAGTCGTTTAGCCCTTTAAATGAGGCCGTATCGTTTGAAGCATTGCCTTAAACAGTTTAGGTTGGGCGCAGACGAGATTGCCTGACTTCATGTGACACATGCCTCCATTGAGGTCTCCGACCAAACCACCAGCTTCCTGTACTAATAATATCCCAGCAGCCATATCCCATTCTTTAAGGCCAAACTCCCAAAAGCCATCGTATCGCCCTGCGGCAACGTAAGCAAGGTCTAGAGATGGGGCACCTTGACGACGAATGCCAGCACATTGCTGGGCAAAGTCTTTAAACATACCCATATAACTATCAAAGATATCGAGTTGATTGGGGCGGAAAGGGAAACCTGTCGCGAGCAATGTGCCTGGCAATGCTTTTCGGCTATTTACACGTAGGCGTTTGCCATTAAGTTGTGCACCGCGGCCTCGTGCAGCGGTAAACTCTTCTTTACGCATGGGGTCTAGAACAACAGCAACTTCAATTTGATCTTTTATTGTGAGAGCTATTGATATGGCGAAGTGGGGGACACCGTTTATAAAATTGGTGGCACCATCAAGAGGGGCGATAATCCAAACGTAATCCTTGCCGTCATCAGTACCTTCGATCAGCCCTGTATTTTCTCCTAGAAAAGCGTGGTTTGGGTAACGTTTGCGAATACCTTCAATGATGCTTTCTTCAGATGCTTTATCAACACGAGTAACAAAGTCATTAACCCCTTTGGCTTCTACATCAAGTAAATCCACTTGTTCAGCAGCTTGGGCAATCATGTCGCCAGTAGTACGGGCAACAGTTAACGCGGTATTTAGCATCGGGTGCATAGAAAATAACCTTTTGAAGTAAAGTATGGGCAAAGAAAGCAAATTTAATAAAGAGCGAGGGTGTTTCGATGTTGAATGTAAAACGCAAACCGAGACCCCAAATATTGAGCGGCATTGTATCAGAAAGGCCGCTCCACCACGTATAGGTTTTGTACGAAATCTGTTAGTATGCCCCGATTTTAGCTTCTAGCAGGACCTTCTCTATGATAAGTCTCGACAAAATACGCATTGTTATGATCAATACTAGCGACTCGGGTAATATTGGTGCAGCGGCGCGAGCCTTGAAAACCATGGGGTTGACGCGACTTTATTTAGTTGACCCGGTGGAATATCCAACGGGTAAAGCCACTGCTAGAGCCTCAGGAGCAGCAGATGTGTTACACAATGCTACAGTAGTTAGCAGCCTTGATGAGGCAATTGAAGGCTGTGGTTTGGTGTGGGGGACAAGTGCCCGTATGCGTTCCATACCTTGGCCTGTGGTGACCCCTCGTCAAGCGGCTGAACAGGTTGCGAATGAACATGATGAGACTGAAGTTGCCATTATTTTTGGTCGCGAAAACTCGGGTATGACCAATGACGAGCTTCGCAAGTGCCATTACCACATCTGCATCCCAAGTAATGATGAGTATGGAGTATTGAACGTTGCCTCTGCTATTCAGTTGATTTGTTACGAGATGCGAGTTCGGTTATTGGAGCCTGAGCTTGAAAAAAACGCAGAAAAAGAGCGCCAACAAGTCATTGAGCCTGGTGAGCAAAATGAGCCACAGATGCCGTTATCCGTGACGAAGTGGGACTCTCCATTGGTGAGTGTTCAGGATATGGAACGGTTCTTTCTACATTTCGAACAAACATTGCTTGATATCGACTTCTTTGATCCCAATACACCTAGACAGTTGATGACAAGGGCGAGACGGCTATTTAATCGTACGCGCCTAGATCGTTTAGAGATGAATTTGATGCGAGGTTTCTTTTCCAAAGTACAGAAGTTAGCGAAAGTACAGACGTTGACAAAAGTACAGGAAGGTGTGGCTGAAGTACTTGTTGATTCTTCCGCGGGCGAGTTATCGGAGAAAAAAGTAGACCAGTAGAGGTAACAACGATGTTTGAAAATTTTAAAGAAGATGTCGCGTCAGTTTTTGATCGAGACCCTGCAGCTCGCAATGCCTTTGAGGTATTAACCAATTACCCAGGCTTACATGCGGTGATTTTACACCGTTTAGCGCATCGATTATGGCGAAGAAATGCAAAGTGGCTAGCGCGTACACTCTCGACATTTAACCGTTGGTTAACCGGGATTGAAATTCACCCTGGTGCTGTGATCGGGCGGCGTTTTTTTATTGATCATGGCATGGGGGTGGTGATTGGTGAAACCGCGGAGATAGGTAATGACGTGACTCTCTATCACGGGGTCACTCTTGGTGGAACAACCTGGAATAAGGGTAAAAGGCATCCTACGCTAGGTAATGGCGTGGTAGTGGGCGCGGGAGCAAAGGTGTTGGGCCCTATTACCCTGGGTGATAATTCACGGGTTGGCTCAAATGCCGTGGTCACAAAAGACGTGCCTGATGAGGCGACAGCGGTAGGTATCCCCGGGCGAATTATTAAAAAACGTGATCCCGCCACTATTCAGTGTGAAGAGGCTCGCCGTTTGGCGATGGCAAAGAAAATGGGTTTTGATGCTTATGGGATGACCGACGATATGCCTGATCCAATAGTGCGTTCTATTAACGCAATGTTGGACCATTTAAATGCGGTTGATGAAAAACTCAACGGTATGTGCGGGGCATTAAAAGAATTAGGCAGTGATTATAGCAACCAGCAATTACCCGAGCTTAATGCTGAATTACTGGACGATGTAGGGCAATAATCGGTGTGTTAATTGGAGGGCCAAAGCAAACTAGGGCTTACTTAAAGTTGACTGTTTTAGTCGGGTATTGCACAATGCCCATAGGGTAAGAAATCCAAGCTTGTGAGGGCAGGCTTTTTAATGAGGGCATACCATGAAATTGACCACCAAAGGGCGTTATGCAGTAACTGCAATGCTAGATTTGGCGCTGCATGCCAACCAAGGACCTATAAGCTTAGCGGATATTTCTGAGCGGCAGGGCATTTCCATTTCGTATCTGGAACAATTATTTGCCAAATTACGTAGAAACGAATTAGTGAGCAGTGTTCGTGGGCCGGGCGGTGGGTATCGTCTTAGCCGTGAGAGTGCTGAAATATTTATCGCTCAGGTTGTTGATGCGGTAGATGAGCCTGTGGATGTGACTCGATGTGAAGGCCAGGGGACGTGTCAAAATGGTGAGCCTTGTTTAACTCACTACTTGTGGGAAGACCTAAGTCAACAATTGCACCAGTTTTTGAGTGCTATTAGCCTTCAGAGTCTTGTAGAACGATCAGAAATCCGTAAAGTTGCGGAGCGCCAGGACCGGTATCAGCAAGAAGCGATTTCAACTGAACGTGTGATTGCAGATAATTTAGTACCTGTTAATACAATAACCTGATTGCATTAGGTTAAGAGAGAGGAAAACTTTGGCATGAAACGCCCTATCTATCTTGATTATGCGGCAACAACTCCTGTTGACCCGCGCGTTGTCGTAAAGATGACAGAATGTCTCTCTATGGAAGGGAATTTTGGCAACCCTGCGTCACGCTCCCATAGTTATGGTTGGCAAGCAGAGGAAGCGGTAGAAACTGCTCGTAAGCAAGTTGCTGATTTGATCAATGCTGATCCACGAGAAATTGTTTGGACCTCTGGTGCGACCGAATCTGATAACTTAGCCATTAAGGGAGCTGCTCACTTTTATGGTAAGAAAGGTAAACACATTATCACCTCTAAGGTTGAGCATAAGGCGGTACTTGATACTTGTCGTCAGCTAGAGCGTGAAGGTTATGAGGTGACGTATTTAGACCCTCAAACCAATGGTATTGTGACAGCAGACCAAGTTAAGGGTGCTATTCGTGAAGATACAATTGTTGTGTCTATCATGCATGTTAATAATGAGATTGGCACAATCAACGATATCGCCGCTATTGGTGAGATAACGCGGGAAAATAAGATTATTTTTCACGTTGATGCGGCCCAGAGTGCAGGGAAAATAAATATTGATATGCAGACAATGAAAGTGGATCTGCTTTCATTGTCTGCACATAAAGTTTATGGCCCTAAGGGTATGGGGGCGCTGTATGTAAGTCGTAAGCCCCGTATTCGTTTGGAAGCTCAGATACATGGCGGTGGACATGAGCGTGGTATGCGCTCTGGGACATTACCTACCCATCAGATAGTCGGCATGGGTGAGGCGTTTCGAATTGCAAAAGAAGAGATGGTTGAAGAAAATGCTCGACTGTTAACCTTGCGTCAGCGTTTATGGGACGGTTTAGTTGGTTTAGAAGAGGTGCATATTAATGGCGACCCAGAGTTGCGAGTGTCTGGCAATTTAAATGTCAGTCTTGCTTTTGTTGAGGGTGAGTCGTTACTAATGGCGTTAAAGAATGTGGCGGTATCGTCAGGTTCTGCTTGTACTTCTGCGAGTTTGGAGCCCTCTTATGTGCTTCGAGCATTGGGCTTGGCAGATGAATTGGCTCATAGCTCTATACGTTTTGCTATTGGACGATTCACAACAGAAGAAGATGTAGATCAAGTTATAGAAACAACGTGCGAAGGTGTAAGGAAGTTACGTGAATTGTCCCCGTTATGGGACATGTTTAAAGATGGTATCGATTTGAGTACTGTTGAATGGGCAGCGCACTGATTACACCCAGGTATAACAGCGTTTTGATAGAGAGAGGTTAAGGCAATGGCTTACAGTGATAAAGTACTAGATCATTATGAAAATCCTCGTAATGTGGGCGCAATGGACTCTGCAGAGGGTGATGTTGGAACAGGAATGGTAGGGGCTCCAGCTTGTGGAGACGTTATGCGTCTTCAAATTAAAGTGGGTGATGATGGCATTATTGAAGATGCGAAATTTAAAACCTATGGTTGTGGTTCTGCGATAGCATCAAGCTCATTGGTGACTGAATGGGTTAAGGGCAAGACCTTAGACGAGGCGGCAGAAATCAAAAATACAGCAATTGCGGAGGAATTAGCGTTACCACCAGTGAAGATCCACTGTTCAGTATTGGCTGAAGATGCAATTAAAGCAGCGGTTAACGACTACAAAAAAAAGCAAAGTTCTGAATAACGCTAGTATTACTATACATACTAGCAATGCACCCTCTATTATGAGTGTTTTTCATAATGGAGGGTGCATTTAACAATGAATAACCGGAGAAATATCAGTGGCGATTTCCATGACAGACGCAGCAGCTCAACACGTTAAAGCGCATTTGCAGCAACGGGGAAAAGGGTTGGGTATTCGTGTAGGTATTAAAACCACTGGTTGCTCAGGCATGTCGTATGTATTGGAGTTTGTTGATGGTGCCAATGAGGAAGATCAAATCTTCGAAAGCCAGGGGGTAAAAATTGTTAGTGACCCTAAAAGCTTGGCGTATATCGATGGCACACAAATGGACTATGTGAAAAGTGGCCTTAATGAAGGTTTTGAATTCACTAACCCAAATACTAAAGGCGAATGTGGTTGTGGGGAAAGCTTTACAGTGTAATAGATTCCGCTTTAAAGGCGTTATTTTTTATCTTGTAGCGTTAACGCTTTGCGCCAAAAAACGTCGTAATTGACTACATACCGATCACACCATTTAAACATACGAGGAATATCTCTCTCGTGGATTCTTCCAAAAATTTTTTTCAACTATTTGCGCTGCCCGTAAGCTTTGATATTAATATGTCAAAACTTATGGATGCATACCGTAGCCTTCAGAAAGTAGTTCATCCCGATCACTTTGCCTCTGGTACCGACAAAGAGAAGCGTCTATCTATCGAAATGGCGGCTCACTTAAATGATGGCGTTGATACGTTAAAGAAACCCGTTAAACGTGCAATTTATTTGTTGAAACTTCAGGGCGTTGATGTGGATTTTGAAAAAAATACGGCGATGTCCCCTATGTTTTTAATGGATCAGATGGAATTGAGGGAGCAGTTAGAAGTGGTTAGCAAGCAGTCTGACCCTTTTGCCGCGATAGATACGTTGTATGAGCGCATTGCTTCCATGCAAATGGAGCGCATCGAAGATTTTAAAATAGCATACGATAGGATAGCCAATGATATTGATAGCGGAGGTAATAGTACCAATGCTGAAGATATTGTGGCGGAGATGCAGTTTATTGAAAAGCTGCGTATCGATGTAGAACGACTCGAAGAAACATTGGATTAATCACATGGCATTATTGCAAATATCCGAGCCAGGGCAATCCCCTGAGCCTCATCAGCGTAAGCTTGCCGTAGGCATAGATTTAGGCACGACCAATTCATTGGTTGCCTCAATGCGAGAAGCTAAGGCGCAAACGTTACCGGATGTAGACGGTAACCATTTATTACCTTCGGTGGTGCGTTACCTTGATGTAGAGGGTCGCTCTAGTGTTGAGGTTGGACAAGTTGCTCGAGATGCTATCTTCGACGACCCTCAAAATACAGTGAGTTCTGTTAAGCGATTAATGGGCCGCGGTGTCAGCGATGTTAAAACGTTAGGTGATTGTCTACCTTATGAGTTTATTCAATCTGAAACGGATATGCCTTACATTCGCACGATCTGTGGTGATAAAAGCCCGGTAGAGGTGTCCAGTGAAATATTAAAAGTTCTCGCGTCTCGTGCGAAAGAAACGTTGGGTGGTGACATAAGTGGTGCGGTGATCACTGTTCCTGCGTACTTTGATGAGGCCCAACGTCAGGCAACAAAAGATGCTGCGAAGCTAGCGGGTTTGCACGTATATCGGTTGTTGAACGAACCAACGGCAGCGGCCGTTGCTTATGGCTTAGATAAAGGCGTGGAGGGTGTTCACGCTATCTATGATTTAGGTGGTGGAACATTCGATATTTCAATACTGCGGATGAATAAAGGTGTGTTTGAAGTGTTGTCTACCGGAGGCGATTCTGCGCTTGGCGGTGATGATTTCGATCATGCTATTGCTAGTTGGATTTTGGAGCAGGCAGGGCAGGAGTGTGTGGGAAGTAGTGTGGCCCGACAATTAATGGAAATTGCTCGGGGTATAAAAGAGCAGCTTACCACCAGCGACTCAGTTGATATTGATGTCTCCACAAACTGCTTTTCTTGGCAAGGCGTTATAACTAAGGATACGTTTAACGAATTAGTCGACCCTCTTATTGCCAAAACCGTTCGGGCTTGTAAGCGAGCGTTAAGAGATGCAGGTTTGTCCGCTGACGAAATTGATGATGTAGTGATGGTAGGTGGTTCTACTCGAGTGCCAAGAGTCAGAGAAAAGACGGCTGATTTCTTTGGCGCCACTCCTTTGTGTGATATTGATCCCGATAAGGTTGTTGCTGTTGGTGCATCTATCCAGGCGGATGTGTTAGCGGGTAATAAGCCTGATGATGAAATGGTGTTGTTGGATGTTATTCCATTATCGTTGGGTATTGAAACCATGGGCGGGTTGATGGAAAAAATCATTCATCGTAATACCACAATACCCGTTACCCGTGCCCAAGAGTTTACTACTTTTAAAGATGGGCAAACAGCGCTGGCTGTTCAGGTGTTGCAGGGCGAGCGTGAGCTTGTATCTGATTGCCGTTCTTTGGCTCGATTTGAATTGCGCGGTATCCCTCCGATGGTCGCGGGCGCAGCAAGAATTCGAGTGACCTATCAGGTTGATGCTGACGGGTTGTTAAGTGTTTCAGCCAAAGAGTTAACGAGTGATGTGGAAAGTAGCGTGCAGGTTAAGCCATCCTATGGTTTGAGTGACAATGAGGTTACTCGAATGCTGAAGGATTCGTTTGAGTTTGCAACCGGGGATAAAGATGCGCGAGCTTTAGCAGAAGAGCGTGTTGAGGCTGAGCGGCAATTAGAAGCATTACGCGGTGCGTTGGCTGAAAACGGTAATGTGTTGTTGAGCGAACGTGAATGTGAGAATTTACATAACTTAATGGAGACGTTGACAATCGCTAAGCAAGGTAGTGATGCTATTGTTATTCGTAAAGCCATTGATGAACTAAACAGTACCAGCGGAGTGTTTGCTGCCCGGCGTATGGATCAAAGTATCCATAAAGCATTGTCGGGCCAGTCGATTGATAGCTTGGGTGATGAGGAATAAGTGTTATGGCACAAATTATATTTTTACCTAATGAGGATCTGTGTCCAGAGGGGCTGATTATTGAGGCTGAATCGGGTGAAACCGTTCTTGATGCGGCGTTACGTAATGGTATTGATATTGAACATGCCTGTGAGAAATCCTGTGCATGTACTACTTGTCATATCGTTGTTCGAGAAGGTTTTGATTCTCTGGAAGAGTCCGATGAACTTGAAGATGATATGCTCGACAAGGCTTGGGGTTTAGAACCTGAGTCTCGGTTGAGTTGCCAGTCGGCAGTTGCTGACGAGGATTTAGTGGTCGAAATCCCTAAATACACCATTAACCAAGTATCTGAACAGCATTGATAAGGGCTAGATATGAGTTTACGTTGGACGGATAGTTTAGATATTGCTCTGGATCTATTGGATAAGCACCCAGATGTTGATCCTAAGGTTATAAGTTTTGTTGATTTGCGCACATGGGTTTTGGCGTTGGATAATTTTGATGATGACCCGGCCCACTGTGGGGAGAAGATTCTTGAAGCTATCCAAATGATGTGGATCGAAGAGCTATAGCCCAGTTGAAACCCATTAGGGTAATTAATTGTTGAAATACACATGGCCGTATACCGAATTAACAGTGGATATACGGCTTTTGACACCTTTTCCTGCCAAAAACGCCCAAATTTAACACTAATCTAATATTCAATTCCCCCAATCCCACGTATAATCGCCGCTTTCCTTTGTCTAGGGTACATGTTTTTCCCTAGATTCTCGGTACAATTTTTTTAACTCTTTGAAAACTAACCCATAACTGGAGATGTAACATGGCGATCGAACGCACTTTATCTATCATTAAGCCGGATGCTGTAGCAAAAAATGTAATCGGTGAAATCTATAGTCGTTTTGAGAAGGCTGGTTTAAAGATCGTTGCTTCTAAAATGATGCAAATGGATGACGAAAAAGCCGGTGGTTTCTACGCTGAACATAAAGAGCGTCCTTTCTACGGTGATTTGGTTGCATTTATGACATCTGGCCCAGTTGTTGTTCAGGTTCTTGAAGGTGAAAATGCCGTTCTTGCTCATCGTGAGCTGCTGGGTGCTACTAACCCTAAAGAAGCTGCTGTTGGCACTATTCGAGCTGATTTTGCTGCAACTATCGATGAAAATGCTGTTCACGGTTCAGATTCTGTCGAATCAGCTGCTCGTGAAGTTAGCTATTTCTTCGCGGACAACGAAGTATGTCCTCGTAAGCGATAAGTAATATTGGGTGACTCCCCGAGATGAGAAAATATCTTGGGGAGTTACTTATTGTATGATGACAATATTGTAAAGAAAGAGGTGTTTACCATGTCTGAACTGGATCTAACAACGGAAGCTCCGTCAAGCACACCGAAGGTAAACCTGCTTGGTTTGACCCGTGAACAGTTAGAACAGTTTTTTGTAGAGATAGGCGAGAAGAAATTTCGTTCTCAACAAATTATGAAATGGGTGCATCACTTTGGTGTAGATAACTTTGACGATATGCAGAATGTCGGCAAAGAGCTGAAAGAAAAGTTAAAGGCAAGAGCTGAGATTGTTGCTCCAATCGTGACGCAGTTTAAAGAATCCACAGATGGCACGCGAAAATGGGTTGTTCAGCTAGATGAGAAAAATAGCGTTGAAACGGTATTTATCCCGGACGGTAAACGCGGAACATTGTGCGTTTCTTCTCAAGTGGGTTGTGCGCTGGATTGTAGTTTTTGTTCTACTGGTAAACAGGGCTTCCAGCGAGACCTGACGGTAGCGGAAATTATAGCGCAAGTTTGGATCGCTCATCGTTCATTTGGAACCCCAGAGCATAAAGGTGCTCGCCATATTACGAATGTAGTAATGATGGGAATGGGTGAGCCATTGTTGAATTTTGAGAATGTTATTAATGCAATGCATCTTATGAGGGATGACTTGGGGTATGGTATTGCTAGAAAGCGATTAACCTTGAGTACCTCCGGTGTAGTTCCCAAAATGTATGAACTTTACGACAGAATTGATGTGGCATTGGCGGTATCATTACACGCAGCAAATGATGAGCTGCGTAATGAGTTAGTGCCTATAAATAAAAAGTACCCGTTAAAAGAATTGATGGAAGCATGTCATGCGTATGTGGACAGGGCTACTGATTCACGTCGTGTTACTATTGAATATGTCTTACTCGAAGGCGTGAATGATAACTTTGAGCAGGCCTATGAGTTGATTGAACTGCTGCGGACGCTGCCCTGCAAGATTAACTTGATCCCATTTAACCCCTTTCCCCACAATCCTTATAAAAAACCCAACGGTATGCGAGTGCGGGCGTTTCAGGAGGTTTTGCAAAAGGCGGGCTTTGTTTCACCAATTAGAACAACCCGTGGCGACGATATTGATGCTGCCTGCGGCCAGCTGGTAGGACAGGTGCAAGACAAAACTAGGCGTAGTGAGCGTTGGCAAGCTAAAATTAACGAACAGGTTGTCGAAATAAAGCCTGCTAAGGGGTAGTTCTTCATGTTAGTTGGCGTTGTTGTGCGTTATGTAACGAATAGGAAACAGTACATTATGATAAAACGGTCAATTGGCGTAGTGCTTATCACGTTGCTGATGGGTGGTTGTATCATTGAAACGAGCTCTAGCTCGTTGGAACGAAATAAGAATATAGATAAAGCAGTGAAATCCTATATTTCGGCGGGAATGGTTTACCTTAAGCAAGGGGATATAGGCACAGCTAACCGTAAGTTTAAAAAAGCTTATGAACTAAACCCTGATAACCCAGAGACAAACAATGCCTTGGCGCTGTTTTACACTGTTGAAAACGAAGGGGAGCAGGTTGAGAAATACTATAAAGCGGCGATATCTGAGAGGTCAAATTATTCCGTTGCTCGCAACAATTATGCGTCCTTTTTGTTTGATCAAGGGCGGTACGCTGATGCTCGTGATCAATTATTGGTTGTCGTTAAAGATTATGATTATGCGCAACGTAATAAATCATTGGAAAGTTTGGGTTATTGCTATTTGAATCTTGACGATTCAGCCAATGCCGAGCGGTATTTTATGAGGGCATTGCAAAGAAACGCTCGAATGGGTCGTTCTGTGCTCGAATTGGCTGAAATTAACTTTAATGACGGCCGTTATAAGCGTGCTGAGCGTTATTTGGAAAGTTTTGATCGACTTTCTGCTCCAAACCCACGTCATTTGTGGCTTGCCGTACGCTTGCAGCGTATATTAAAGAATAAGCATAAGTTGGCGAGTTTTGCTTTGGCGTTAAAAAATATTTTCCCAGAGTCCTCAGAGTACAAGGCTTATGTCGCGTCGTTGCCCAAAAGCAAAGCGACAGAAACTGAGTTAACAGAAGTCGAATTAACCAGAGCAGAACCAATTAAAGCAACGCCAGTCAACGTTAAACAAAGCACACAACAGCTACCGAAATTATGACACTGATGCCTGACTCTTCAAACAATTTATCAGCCCTCAATGCTGACATACATAATGCCGGACGGTTGTTGTCAGACCCGCCGGGAGAGGTGCTGAAGAGAGCTCGTCAAGCGCGTAAATTGG
Source organism: uncultured Gammaproteobacteria bacterium (assembly GCA_913063125.1). GTDB lineage: Bacteria > Pseudomonadota > Gammaproteobacteria > Pseudomonadales > Ketobacteraceae > 42-54-T18. The sequence continues at coordinate 14,501 of CAJXZM010000037.1, forward strand.
ATCTTGAGACTGCAGCGGATCAGCTAAACTTGTCGGTGCAGGTAGTTAGAGCATTAGAAGAGGATGCTTACGAAAAACTGCCTAGCCCAACCTTTATTCGAGGATATATTCGCTGCTATGCACGCTTATTAAAATTATCTGGAGATGACCTTGTTCGTAGTTACGAGGGGGTTGCGATAGAGCAGCAGTCAAGGGTTCAAAATATTGCTGAAACATCAGGGGTAAAGCCTCAAAAATTTAGAAAAAGCTGGGCTGTTTTAGGGGGTGTTATCGTTATTGTTGCAATAGCTATTGGCTTTGTCGTTACCTCTGATGAATCACCGCAACATGTAGCGCCAGCGATTCATCCAGAGGCTGACGCTAGTTTGGTGCCTGAGACAAGGATTGTTGTATCGAAAGCTAATGTTGAAAGCATACCAGCAGTAGCAGCCAAAGCAGAAAGTCCAGCGGAGGCTATAACGGCAGCAAAAGTGCTTTCCCCGATAGAATCAATAATAGAACCAACAATAGAACCAACAACAGCGTCTATTGCAGCGGTTGCCGCAGTACCTTTAGCGCAGCCGGTAGTAGCATCACCGGTAGTAGCATCAATAGAAGCCGTAGCAGATAATACTGCGGCCATAGAGGTTGACACTCCTCTAGTAGAAACAAATGCTTTAGCAGAGGCCCCGATTGTAAATCAGGCGGAGGAAGTTCAAACAAACATAGAACTTTCGACATTGATAATGACATTCAGTGGTGAATGCTGGGTCGAAGTGTGGGATGCAACGGGCAAGCGAATATACGCAAATTTGCGAAAAGCAGGGCAGAGAGTGTCACTGCAAGGAGTCGCTCCTATTGACGTTAAATTAGGGGACGGTTCAATGGCTAAGCTGACGTTTAATGGAAGCCCCGTATTGTTTGCTTCCTCTAAGCGGACCAGTGTTGCCCATGTAACCTTGGGCGAATAACCCCCAAAACGAGTGTTGTGAAAACAACAATTCATTTTTCAACCGAATAATTTTCAAATTGCAGTTTCTGGCGGATTAAATACGCACTACGTTTTAGAAAGCGTTGAAACAAGAGCAGTTTGAAAGGAGACAATAATGCATTTCGAATCTCCTATTAAGCGACGTAAGAGTCGTCAAATCATGGTTGGCAATGTACCTGTTGGTGGTGATGCACCGATAAGTGTCCAAAGCATGACAAACACTGAAACTACCGATGTTGAAGCAACGGTGGGGCAGATCATTGGGCTTGAAAATGCGGGAGTGGATATCGTCCGTGTTTCTGTACCTTCAATGGATGCTGCGGAAGCTTTCGGTCATATCAAGAAACGCGTTAATGTACCATTAATCGCGGACATTCATTTTGATCATAAAATTGCTTTAGCTGTGGCTGAGCAAGGTGTTGATTGTTTACGTATTAATCCAGGCAATATTGGTCGTGAAGATCGTGTTCGTGAAGTTGTGGATTGTGCACGTGATAAAGGTATTCCGATTCGCATAGGTGTCAACGCGGGTTCGTTAGAAAAGGAGTTGCAGAGAAAGTACGGAGAGCCTACGCCAGAAGCGCTTGTCGAGTCTGCTATGCGTCATATCGATATATTGGATAGGTTAAATTACCCTGATTTTAAATTAAGCCTTAAAGCTTCCAATGTATTTATGACGGTTGCGGCTTATCGTCTGATTGCAGATCAAATAGAGCAACCGTTACATTTGGGTGTTACGGAAGCCGGTGGCTTTCGCTCTGGTGCGGTAAAGTCTTCGGTAGCATTAGGTATGTTATTGATGGATGGGATTGGCGATACATTGCGAGTCTCTTTAGCTGCTGATCCTATTCAAGAGGTAAAGGTAGGCTTTGATATTTTGAAAAGTTTATCATTGCGGGCTAAAGGCGTTAACTTTATTGCTTGCCCTAGTTGTTCTCGACAGAACTTCGACGTGGTAAAAACCATGAATGAGTTGGAAGTGCGATTGGAAGATATTATTACCCCCGTTGATGTGGCTGTTATTGGTTGTGTGGTAAATGGGCCTGGCGAAGCAAAATCCGTTGATATTGGATTAACCGGAGGTACGCCTAATAACTTAATTTATCGTGATGGCAAACCCAGCCATAAAGTTAAAAATGATAATCTGGTGGATGAGTTAGAGCGCCAGGTTCGTGAAAAAGTGGCAGAGATAGATCTCAAAGCAGGCGAGGCGGCAAAGATTACCGTTGGAATGCCTTAGCGACTATCTATAGTATTGTTAAAGCCATCGTAATAGCCGTTGTTGCGATTACTTGTCGAAATAGGTGGAAATAGAACATTGAGTAAAAAGATACAAGCCATTCGTGGAATGAACGACATTTTGCCAGAGCAATCGGCTATTTGGCGCCACCTTGAAAGCACTGTTAAAGATATTGTTGGACGATACGGTTACGGTGAGATTCGTTTGCCGATCGTTGAATATACGGATTTGTTTAAACGTACAATCGGTGAAGTGACTGATATTGTTGAAAAGGAAATGTATACGTTTAGCGATCGCAATGACGAGAGCTTAACGTTGCGACCTGAAGGTACTGCTGGTTGTGTAAGGGCGGCAGAAGAGCATGGTATGCTTTATAACCAGATTCAGCGCCTGTGGTATACCGGTCCAATGTTCCGGTATGAAAAACCCCAAAAAGGACGTTATCGTCAATTTCACCAAATTGGTGTTGAGACCTTTGGTCTACAAGGGCCTGATGTTGATGTTGAAATGATTTTGATGACGGCTAAGTTTTGGCAGGCGTTAGGGCTGTCGGATCAGGTGACGTTGCAGATTAATAGCCTAGGTTCTAGTGAGGCGCGTGCAACTTATCGAGCTGAATTGGTGTCATACCTTGAAGCCAGAAAAGATCAGTTAGATGAAGATAGCCAGCGTCGCTTAGAGAGTAACCCTTTGCGGGTGTTGGATAGTAAAGATACGAAGACACAGCTGTTATTAGCTGATGCACCATCGTTGATGGATTTTCTTGATGAAGATTCTAAGGCACACTTTGAGGTATTAACCTCAACACTTGATGCTGCGGGTGTCGCGTATGAAATTAACCCAAGGTTGGTTCGTGGGCTGGATTATTACTGTAAAACAGTCTTTGAGTGGGTAACTGATGCCTTGGGCGCTCAAGGTACGGTATGTGCTGGCGGGCGTTATGATGGTCTGGTTGAGCAGTTAGGTGGAAAGCCGACACCGGCTGTAGGTTTTGCCATGGGGATTGAGCGACTCGTATTGTTGCTTGAAGCCACAGGTTTAACGGGGGAGATCAGCAGCAAGCCTGATTTTTATGTGGTAGGATCGGGGCCGGAAACGGTGTTGTTTGCAGACAAAGTGAGAGATCAGTTGTCTCATGCTGTTGTGCAGTGCCATTGTGGCGGCGGCAAGTTTAAAAAGCAGATGAAAAAAGCCAATGATAGTGGTGCGGAAATAGCCCTTATTTTGGGCGAAGATGAGATTGCAAATGCACAGGTAACGGTAAAATACCTGCGTGAACAGAAGGACCAGGTAGTTGTTGCACAAAACGAGCTAGGCTCTGTTTTTGCGCAGTTCTGTAAGTAATTATGGTTGGTTAGTGTTAATCAAACGATTGAAAGTGGAGTAGGTAAAACGTGGATACGTATCGTACAGAAGAAGAACAAATAGACGCGATAAAAAAGTGGTGGCAAACAAATGGTAGCAATATCCTAATCGGTATTGGTTTGGCTATTCTTATTGTTGTTGGATGGCAGTTCTGGCAAGACCAGAAACGGGTCACAGGTGAAGCAGCTTCTGTAATGTACGGAGAGTTATTAGAGGCTGCCGAGTTGGTAGCTCAGCCTAATCTCGATGCTGAGAAAATCACTGCAAATGTAGCAACATTGACACATTTAGGTGGAGAATTAAAGGCGCAACATGAAACCTCTGAGTACGCAATTTTTGCTGCACTAATGTTGGCAAAGCAGCATGTGAATGTTGGCGATGCGGATAAAGCGGAAACTGAATTGCGTTGGGCAATTGATCACAACGCAAGCGAAGGCGTTAAATTGGTTGCACAACTTCGTTTAGCGCGGGTTTTGATGATGAAAGGTCAGTTAGATGATGCGTTGGTATTAATCAATAGCGTTAATACGGGGGCACAGTCTGCAGCCTTTGATGAGGTCAAAGGTGACATATTTGTCAGCCTTGGTCAGCTCGATGAAGCTCGCGCTGCTTATAGTAAAGCGTTAAATGCAAATGACAATAACGGTGGGGCTAAACCTATCGTTAAAATGAAGTATGACAATTTAGCGGTTGTTAAATAGATAGTTAAATAAAACGTTAGATAGCCAGTATAGCAAAATAACGCCATACCCTAGCCACGCAGTAGATCGATGAGATCCGCTGAGTGGCTATTCTTTTTTAGGAGCCAACTGTGTTTGTATCTTTTTTTCAATCTGAACGTTCACTCTCTACTCTATCTCTGGTGATCCCGAAAATGGTGACTAAAGCGGGAATGTTGATTGTAATCGCTCTCATGTTAGGTGCTTGTTCTGATGATGATGTGCTGCCGCCATCACCTTTGCCCGACTTTGATGAAGAGATACAAGTAGAGGAGTTATGGTCTGTTGATGTGGATGATGGTGTAGATGATCACTACCTGCTATTAACTCCAGCAATTACTGAACGATGGGCTTATGCAGCGTCATATGACGGTGAGGTGGTTAAGCTTAATCGCGAAGATGGCGAAGAAGTATGGGAAATCGAAACGGAGCATAAAATTACTGGTGGCGTTGGTGCCGGTTATGGTGTCGTCGTATATGGTACAGATAATGGCGAAGCAGTGGCTCTTAGCGAAGAAAATGGCTCTGAGATTTGGAAGGTAGAATTAAGTGGCCAAATTTTAGCAACTCCCGCTGTCGGAGCTTCGCGTGTGGTTGTACAAACGATGGACGGTCGGATGCATGCATTAAACCGTGAAACGGGCAAAAAAGAATGGCTTTATGATACACCAATTCCAAATTTAACCCTGCGCGGTAGCAGTAGCCCGATTATTGTGGGCGAGGTGACCCTTGCAGGTTTTGCGAATGGTCGGTTGGTTGCGGTAAAAACAGAGAATGGTGGCGTTGGTTGGGAGTACCCTGTATCGGAACCTCAAGGGCGTTCCGAGCTTGAGCGTTTAGTTGATCTGGACGGTCGTTTTTGGGTGGCGCGTAACGTGGTGTATGCTGCAACGTATCAAGGTAAACTAGCGGCTATTGATATCCCTTCTGGGCGGCTGTTATGGCAAAAACCTTTCTCAACTTATGCTGGTGTGTCCGAGAAGTTGGATCGGGTGTATGTTGTCGACCAGGATAGTGTTATCAAAGTACTGGACGCTGTAAGTGGAGCAGAGGTTTGGACAACTGATTTATTTAAAGGGCGCCGCCTTTCGGCGATAACCCCTGTTGGCGTTAATGCCGTAGTTGGGGATTTCGAAGGTTATTTACATTGGTTGCATTATCGTGATGGTCGTATTCAAGCTCGTGTTCGAGTGGATCGCGACGGGTTACGAGCACCACCAATAGTGAAAGACAATGTTGTTTATGTACAAGGTAATAGTGGCGAACTAGCTGCTTATAAAGTGATTGAAAAATGAAACCTGTTATAGCTTTAGTGGGTCGACCGAATGTTGGTAAGTCGACTCTCTTTAACCGTTTTACCCGTACCCGCGACGCGCTGGTGGCAGACCTTCCTGGATTAACTCGTGATCGCCAGTACGGCGAAGGGCGTTTAGGTGAGCATCAATTTATTGTTATTGATACAGGAGGTTTGACGGGGGGAGAAGAAGGCATTGATGCGCATATGGCGGATCAGTCCATGCAGGCGGTTCAAGAGGCTGATATCGTATTGTTTATGGTAGATGCTCATGCCGGTGTGACACCCGCAGATGAAAATCTTGCAAAGGTGCTTCGCTCAACATCTAAGAACATATCATTGGTTGTGAACAAAATTGATGGAATGGACTTTGATGTAGTGACGGCTGAATTTTATCGTTTAGGGTTAGGGCAGCCCTATGGTATCGCCGCTGCGCATAACCGTGGAGTGTCTGCGCTTATAACGGAGGTGATAACCTCGGTTTCTGCGTCAATGGAGGAAGACGCCGATAGCATAGATATGGCTATTGTTAACAAAGGCATTAAAATAGCCACTGTTGGACGCCCGAATGTGGGTAAATCAACACTGATTAACCGAATGCTAGGGGAGGATCGCGTGGTTGTTTATGACCAGGCAGGAACCACCCGTGATAGTGTCTATATTCCTTATGAGCGAGATGGCCAGGCCTACACGTTAATTGATACTGCGGGAGTGCGTCGTCGAGGCAAGGTCTTTGAAACGGTAGAGAAATTCTCGGTGATTAAAACCTTGCAAGCGATTCAAGATGCGAATGTAGTGGTTTTAGTTTTGGATGCACGTGAAAATATTGTTGAGCAAGATTTACACTTGCTTGGGTTTGTTATAGATGCGGGCCGGTCGTTGGTTATCGCTGTCAACAAATGGGACGGCATGGACAGCGAAGAAAAAACGGATGTTAAGAAAGAAATTCAACGTCGAATGGGTTTTGTGGACTTTGCCAAAATGCACTTTATTTCTGCGTTACACGGAACGGGTGTTGGCAACTTATACGAGTCCATTAATAGAGCCTATGAATCCTCGCAGAAATCATTGTCTGCTAGTTTCCTAACAAAGATACTAGAAGATGCGATTGCAGATCATCAGCCTCCAATGTCTCATGGGCGTCGTATTAAATTACGTTATGCGCATATGGGGGGGAATAGTCCACCAACCGTAGTGATTCATGGGAATCAGACAAATAACATTCCTAATGTTTATCGGCGTTATTTAGAAAATACGTTTAGAAAGGTAATGAAGCTTGAAGGTACGCCAATTCGGATTGAATTTAAGACAGGCGATAACCCTTTTGCTGGGCGTAATACGAGAGTTACCCCTAGACAAGCCGAATACAAACGTAAAGTTTCAGAGTCAGTTAAGTCTAAGAAGCAGGCTAAGAATAAAAATAAAAAGCGGAGATAATCTGCTTTTTATTTTTGCCTTGTTCTTATTGTTTCCAAGTAAAACGAAAGTCGCAGGGTTTGTTTTCTGTCGCTAGGGTTTGTGATCTAAAGAAAATAATGTCATCTTGATACTTGTCAAAAAATTGTTTGTCTGACGCGCAGAAGAGTGTTGCGAGATCAGGGTGGCCTAGCGCATTGCTATAGCTGGCAAAGTGGCAGTGGTTGACTTGAAAGCTAAAATTGTCCTTTTCATCTAAAGATAATGTCGCCTCAGCATTAAAAAAGCGCTGTGTTATTTTTGTAAGCATATCAAGTTTTTTTTCTGAAGGTAGATCGATATAATCTTTGCGTTTTATGATTGGAACATTAAATTTTAAAAATGCAGTGGCGACACTGTTACTTAGTGCCTGAAGTAATTCAATGATACGTTTCTTGGAATACCCCTTGTCGATAAGCAATTCATAAAGAACAACCATAGGGGCCATTTGGCGTTGGCTGAGTTTTTCTTGTTCCGTTGGGTGTTTGTGTTGATTGATTGGTTTAAACGGATTTCGATAAAATAAACGCCATTTTAATGTTAGGGATAATCGCAGTGCTTCACTTACACCCAGCTCTTCTATGAGTATTTTGAGGGCGGTGCTGTTGCCCTTGGTGGTATCGAAATAAAATAAGCGTAATGTATTTATCATTAGGATACTCCTAGTATTGGTGTTGTAAGGGTAGATTCACTGAGTGAGATAGCTGCTGTTTTCCACCGTAAATAATACGTGCTAACCAACCTTTGTAATTGCACATACTCCATCGAGAGAATGCTGGAGCCTGACTGGTGCTGTTAATACAAAGTTTACCTTTGATGGTTTGTGTGTCTGAGATTGCGATGTTATCTGCAAAAAATAGTGAGCGAGTCCCAAGGGAGGTGTGGCTTGTTGCATTCACAACCGTTATAGGGGCCCATAAAGACTGTGAAATGGTGGCTTGGGAGTTTTGATCGACTTGAGCATGACTGTTGATTAGATTGCTTAGCTTTCCAATGTAACGCCCCTGTTGAGATATGTCTGAGCCTAAGACTTGCCAATGTTGTTCCAGCAACTCGGGGGCACTTAAGCCAAAACCGAAGGATTTGATGGCGTGGGTGCTTTGACTAAAATTCATATGTGGTGACGGTGTTTCTAGCGTGGAGCTTTGATTGCGTCGTTGATGAATGTCTGTGGTGGTAAATATATCTTCATTTGTTTGCGCTGAAAAAACTGTTTGAGGAGCGCTAATAACAGAAAAATGAACGCGGAGCGCAAAATCCAAACGATGATTTAGAGGTTTTACTTCTTCAAACAAAGGGGGGAGTTGGAACCCTCCTTTGTTGGGCGTCCATGCGCGATAGATATCCACATCTAGGTCACAGTTATAATACGCCTGGGTCTTTTCACATTGGTTTATCGCAACGTTAAAAATGTAAGGCCACATACCGTTGGAATTACACGGGTTACTTTCTGGTTGAAGTGCGTCGTCACAAGAAAGGTCTAGCTGAATGCCCTGTAAGATCATTGTTAATGTGCCATTGTTGGCATCAGCGTCGGTATGGAAGGCATCTAGAGGGATAGAAATGACATCGCGGAGTTTATTCTTAGCAATCGGGGTGCTTGAATCGGTTATTTCATCTGTCCATTGCAATAGAACGTCCCCTGAAAGGCTATCGATTGATTCAGATTCGATGACACTGTAGTTGCCCTTAGGGTTCATATAGTTTCCATCAACCCCTGTGCCTTGAGCAAAATGAAATGTTGCAGGTGAAGATGCATTTTCTGGTTGCTGAATATAATTATGTAATTTTGAAATGCGGTGAGGCACTCGACCTCCATTTCTTAGGACAACAAAACGCTGCCATTCATGTTCGAACCCTTGCCAAATATATACGTTGTGACGAACTTCTGAAGATAGGCTTTGTTGATGATAATAATTGCTGATAGGGGTGGGTTGGCTTGTGGTGATAGCTTCATCAATGAAAGGGCTAGCTTTAACGCTGATGGAGGTTAGTATCAGTAAAAAAAATATGATGCTAAAATTCCAACGGGTTTGTTTGTTAGGTTTATAGTAATGTTTGTCGATTTTATTTATCGTTAAAGGAGTAAACATTATCTAATCTCGCTGGTCAGGGGAGCATATTGTATGGCATGTGCTTATTACTTTACGCCATTGTTGTACTATGGTGCAACAAGTTGAGTCTCTAGTATTTTGGTAGGATTGTAAAGCGGGTGTGCTTTCTAGTGGGTTGGTATGATTGAAACCGAAGGTGTTATTAAGTATCCGCTGGGATTTAACAATACATTACCGCTAATGTGGTTAGGCTTTGAGGGGTGGAATGAAGGCTCTTGTACAGGTAAGAGTGTACCTTATGGGAGTTTATCAAGATGGCATTATTGATTGCGGGGAAACTATTGAACAGGCTGGAGCTGCGCTGGTTGCGCAGCTCTCGTTAACGAATCAGAATTAGAAATAGTAAAATTAGCGTTATTTGTTGATTAACCTTTAGCAAACGCAAAGGCGCCGGATGCGACCAGTTCGCCTTTCTTGTCTGTGACTTTTACTTCCCAGTCTCCAATCATTGTTTTATCCAAATATTTGCTGGAAGAACAGCGCCATGTATCACTTCCGATTGGTGTTCTGACCTTGACGATTTTTTTACCGTTGCGATACCATGTGTGAGTGAAAGTGTCTCCTGTGCGGCCTTCTATTTCAGTGAAAAAGTACACTCTGGAAAGGCCTCCCTCATCAAGTATGACAGTGTCATCGATGACACTGTTTGGTTCCTTCTTTTTAAGTGTGTGGGTAAACACAGCGCGGTTTATGTCATCTGAGTGAATGGTGATAATGGGAGGGTTTAAGTGCCGGGTACCTGCACTAGGGCTAGCGGTGTTTAAATCAGAATTGGCTTGGCTGATTAGAGACTCGGTTTTGCTGTCCATGGGGATAAGCGGTGTATCGATAGAGGGTTTTGTTGCTGTGAGTTCTGTGGTGAGTTTTGTTGATGTTGCTGTAGTGGCTAATTTCTCAGAAGGTGCGGTAACCGTTGTATTGGATGGCTCTGAAATGACTGGCTTAGATGGGACAGGGGTATTTGCTTCTGATGATATTGTTATTGTGCTTGGGTTTTGTTCACTCGTGTTTATAAAGCCAGTTATTGCAAAATATGCTAAAACAACAATGCTGATGAATATTAGCGCAGCAACCCCAATTATACGATCCCAATGGTAAATGCTGTGGTATTCCAGGGGGTCTTGGGATTGGTCGGTTTTAGGTTTTACGCGAGTCACAATTTTAAGTGAAGTAGGGGATGAACTGATGTTATCAGGTTGTGGCATCTGGAGTATAAGTCCTTTTTTGAGCTTTGGGCTGCTTATTAGAATGATAAGGGGATGGTACGATATTTGACCTTTGTTTCCAAGGTAAAGCTATTGAGTTACTTCTCGAATAAATACGGTGGTTTTTGCGATTAATAATATTATCAATATCTTCCAACTCCAGTCATAAACAAATCGCCAGAGAGGATTTCCAACAGCAATGACGTCTAATGTGTTGGCAAAAATAACCTCGCAAGCTCCGTTACCTCCATCGGTTCTTGTCGTGCTGCTCGCTCGCCAATACTCCGGGTGACGTTCATCTTGATAGCTAACAAGCTCCCCTTCTATATGTATTTGGTCCCCAATCTGAATCTGCGCTAAGGTCTCTCGGATAGCATCGTTGTCAGTAATAATATGATTGTTTGACAGCTGATTCGCGTTAAATGCTGTTCCGTGAGGATACTCAAAATAACATGTCCAGGCGCCGCTGCTAAAAGACACCGCGTGGAAATTGTTGTTTAGAATGTTCTCCCCCCATATAACACAAAGGTCCTTGGTGTCCACGGATGTCTCATCATGATAAGTATCGGAGATGCCGTCGATGTCATTATGGCTAACAACTAGCCCCCATAGCTCATAGTTAGCAATGGGTTTTACCTGATATTGGATGTCCATGTAGCGGAAGTTATAGGGTTCAGCATATGGGCTACGACTTGAAATCAGTTCCTGGGTAGGCTCTTGGGTTAACTCTGAGAGGATCAGGGAGGCGTCTATTAGGTTGTTTTTCTTGAATGCAGAAAATAGGGTCAGCCCTGAAAAAAGAATAATAAAGAGGTAGAGTTTTCTGTTTAAAGGGCGATAGCGCACTTCAAGGTCTAGAAAACTACTTGGTGCCTGCTCGGGGGGCTGTGTGTTCGGTGTTGCTTTGGGTTGTTTGTTGTAGGCTATGCCGCAATTAGGGCACTGCCAAGCAGGGCCCTTGTCGGCTGGTAAGCGAATGTATTGGCAGCGAGGGCATGTTTCAGTCATGCCCTCAGTATAGCCATATTTATTTAACGTGTGAGTGGTTGTTGATACTGCTAGTTAAGGCTGGTAGTTAAGCTCGCTAGTTGAGCTTTCAGCGCGCAATTCGTTGTCTTCTGATATTACCGGTTGAGGTGCCTTTTTTTGTTTGCGTGTTAAAAACAGCAGTAGCGGTGGAAGGAAGAAGAAGTCTGCCATTAGAGCGATAATAATGGTGGATGCTGTTAATAATCCCATATGAGAATTCATCACAAAGTTTGAGAATGCCAAGACGCCAAAGTTAGCGCTAAGGATAATGGTCGTGACAATTAATGCTGTGCCAACATTATTAAATGCATAACGAATGGCGTCAGGTTCATTTAGCCCTTGCTCACGTTGCGCCCGCAAATATTTACTTAAAAAATGTACGGTGTAGTCAACAACAATACCAAGAGTCATCGCGGCGACGACTGACAGGCCGAGGCCGATTTGGCCAACAAATATGCCCCAAAGTCCAAAAGCAACACCCGCTGGAATTAAATTAAGCAGCAGGCTGATTAGACCAAATTTAAAGGAGCGCAAAGCAAATCCTAACATAATGGAAATAATAATAAGTGCCACAAAGGTGCCTTCTAACATACTGCGGATGTTAGTGAATCCGACGTGGGCGAACATTAAATCGCCGCTGGTACCTTCGTGATAAAAATTAGCAGGAGCATTTTTTTGCAGCCAGGTTTGAGCCCGCTGTTGAACGGCAAGTACGCGGGCAGAAGAGCTGCCAGCTACCGTTCCAGTGATTCGTGTTGATGTTTTTGCGGTATCAATCATGTTGTTGAGGCTAAGGCCAAACGGGAGGGATAACTCATACAGTAGTAAGTACTGAGACGCTAAATCTCGTTGTTCCGGTAATTTGTACCAGCCAGGGTCATCATTATGTAATGTTTTATTTAATCGTTTTATAACATCGGTATAGGTTGCAACATGAATGATTTCTGGTTGTTCCAATAACCAAACAGAAAAAGCGTCTAGGTTTTTAAGGTAAGTAGGGTTGTTGATCCCGCCCTCTTCACCAGAAGGCAGTGAGAAAGAAATAGAATTGATTGATGTGAGGTTTGCTCGTATAAAATTTCCGTTAATGCGTTGTTCGGTTTTTTCATTAAAATATTCAGCCCAAACATCATTGAGTTCATTTTTAGGAAGAAATGCTGTGCTGGTCAAAATAAATAGACTGGTAAAAATTAGCAGCGGAGTTCGACGGTGAATGACGAATTCTGCAAGGCGATTTTTATGTGAGCCCTTTTTTTCTATTTTTGATTTTACGCGGACCGGTAACAGTAACATTAACGCAGGAAGCAGCAATACCGAAAATAGCCATGCCCCTATAACGCCAATGGCAACCACGTTTCCCAAATCCTTGAAGGGAGGGGAATCACTAAAGTTCATGGTCAAAAAACCAATCATAGTCGTGAGGCTGGTTAAAAATACTGGTTGGCGGTTGAGTCGTAAGCTTTCTTTCATTGCCTCAAACTTAGGCATGCCGTTACGCATTTGTTGAAAAAATGTTGCTAATATATGGATGCTGTCAGCAATAGCCAGGGTAAGTATCATCGTGGGGGCATTGGCGGATGGCGTGGAGATTGCGATGCCAAGCCAGGCAGCAATACCTTGGGCTGTAAGAATGGCTGCAATAATGACAATTAATGTGGCAAAGGTTCCAGATATAACCGTGATGATGCTGCCACTGGCGGCAAATAAGTACAATGAAATACAAATCATGGCAATAACAAATGCCGCGGGCACAAGGTGTGTCATGTCGTAAAGTGACGCGTCACGAAATGCATTGTTATTCATTACACGACCAGAATAATAAATAGTAATCGATGGGTATTTAGCTTCGTAACGCTCAATAAGTTCCCTGGTAGTTTTAACAATGCTCAGATTTGCTTGGGATGTGTTCTCTGTTGGTAATTCAAACGTAATGTTGATGCCAGTGACATGAGCAGTTGGGGAAATTAACTTATTCAGTAAGGCTGGTTCGTTCACCGCAAACGTCTGAGCCAGCGCCAAGCTTTCAGGTGTGCTATTTGTTATGTCCGGTACTAGGTCGTCAACAATCAGCTCATCATTTTCTGCAATGGTATGCTGAAAATTGGTAATGGAATTCACACGAGAAGAGAAGGGGAAGGTCCAGGCTTCTTCAGTGATTTCTTGGATGATACTTAAGGTTTCAGGTGTAAATACTTTTTGGTTTTTGGGCGCTATAGCAAGAAAGACGTTGTCCATGCGAGTGTAGGTGTCTTGTATGTCATGATACACCTGCAAATGCGGGTTGTTTGGCCCGAAGAAAACTTCAAAATCTGCGTTGATGGTTGTTTTAGGTAACCCTGAGCTGGCGGCAACAATAATGCTAAGAAAAAATAAGATCGTGATAAAGGGTGCGCGAAGCATAAGCGTTTCTATCTGCTTATACATAGTAACCTCCAGAGATAAAGATGTAAGGGGTATTGGTGAATCTTGAGATAAAGACTTATTACGGTATAAGGTTACCGTTCAGAGTGACTCGGGGACAAACGAATTATTTGAGGGTCTGAGATGAGTAAAATTCATCTGACTCTTTTTTTAGGTCGGAAAATAATGAATGTAGCCAATGCCTAAAGGCTAGTAAATCGGGACGTTCGGCATCTGCGGAGCGGTAAATAATGTAATAGGCTTCTTCCACTGGAATACGTTGGTGAAATAATTCTACTAACCTGCCTTTTTTGACCCAGGCATGAGCCAAAGGGAATAGGCCTAGGGATATGCCTAATCCCTGCTCTGCTGCGCTTAGGTGGCTTGTATAGCTGTCTAGGGTTAGTTCTTCTTTGGTGTTTAGGCCTTTTAGTTCAACGGCATCGGCCCAGCGTTGCCAAGGGTTATCCCCGTAGGGTATATGAATCAGGTTTTGCCCTAGCAAGTCACTGAAAGTATTGATGTTTTCACTGGCTTGTAAAGACGGGGCGCAAACGGGGCTAACCTCTATTTCTAGCAATAAATCAGCCTCTAGTCCTGTCCATGTTTCTTTCAGCGCTTTTGTGCCCAGCCGTATACCGATATCAATGCCACTGAGATTAAAATCACCTCCATAAAGACTGGTTTCTATGCGCAGTTCAACATTTGGATTGTCTTTTTGGAAGTGATGTAAGTTAGGGATAACAATCTCAACGGCTTGAAAAGGCAAAATGTGGGCACGTATGGAGGGGTGGCCGTAGCGACGCTGTATATTATCAACACCTTGTTTTAACCCCGACAGGTGCAGACTAACCGTTTCGAGTAAGGCTTTTCCTGGGTCTGTAAGGCTTAAGGTACGGTGGTTACGGCGAAACAGTGAAAAGTTCAACTGCTCTTCAAGAGTTTTGATTTGGTGGCTGATTGCTGAAGGGGTGACATTTAGCTCGTTGGCCGCTGCTTTAAAGCTGCCGAGGCGGCCGGCTGCTTCAAATGTATTTAACAAGCTTAGTGCGGGGCGTTTAGTGACCATTGAGCTAATGACCTATTGGGGTTTGTACCCCCCCTTTCAGGTGAGCAAATGTAATTGTCGTTTATACCGTAAAAAAACTGCAGATAAAAGCTTGAAAAGCTTAATTGAAAATCATTCTCATTTGGTGTCTAATTTGCAGATAGGTAAGTACTGAGGGGGGAGTATGGCAAGCGCGTCGATTTTAGTGGTGGAAGATGATCTGGCATTGAATCATCAAATCTCTGATTTATTGCAAGGTCAAGGGTATCAGGTGGATCAGTCGTTTGATGGTGAACATGGGTTGAATGCAGCTATCACCGGTTTATACGATTTAATCCTTTTAGATGTGATGTTACCCAAGCGCGATGGCTTTTCCCTGCTGGGAATGCTGCGCAAAACCCAAGCCACGCCGGTTATTATGGTGACAGCCAGGGGCGCAGAAGAGGAGCGTATTCGAGGCTTTCAGCAAGGTACTGATGATTATCTGTCGAAACCCTTTAATACTAAGGAGCTGCTGTTACGCATTGAAGCATTACTGCGTCGTAGCAATCCCCAGGCTATTCAAACTGAGGTTAATCAAATTGACCTAGATGGTTTACGACTTAATCAACCTCAGCAAGAAGCGCTAATGAATCAACAGTTGATTGACCTGACACCGATACAATTTGCGCTATTGTGGGCCTTGCTCAACCATCAAGGGGAGGTGTTAAATAAGCCTTTTTTGTATCAGACCGTACTGAAGAAGAGTTACGGCGCACATGATCGTAGCCTGGATATGCATCTATCTCGTGTGCGTCGCAAGCTTGATCAAGCAGGCTGGCAAGGTAGCAGACTACAAACCGTACATGGTAAAGGTTATTGCCTCGCATGAAACATCGCCTGTTTTGGAAGTTCTGCCTGTTTATCGCCACGGGCACCGTACTACTCTTTTACTTTGTTGACCTGGCTGTTAATTATACCGAAGAGGGGATGAGCCATTTGCATGAGGTTGATCGAGCCACACTAAACGCATGGGGCCAGCAAGCAGAACTGCTCTATCAAAGTGGGGATCACTCTGCTTTAAAACAGTGGTTAGATGATCTAAAGGCAAAAGAACAAACTTGGGTGGCCTTGGCGGAATTCTCTATTCACCATTTAGCCGGTGATGATTTAGAAAGCCAGAACCTCGAGAGCTATAATCTCGGCCGTAACGTTGATTGGAAAGTCCATTTATATTTTGCTGAGAACCCGGTTATGGAAATACCGTTTCAGCAAAACCGCCTATCGCTTTTGATTGAGCTACCAGAGCGCATGCGTCCTGGTAGCTACTGGCCTACAGTGCGTATACTGATACAGGTTATTTTACCGTTGTTGTTGTTGTCTCTACTTTGTTATTTCTTATACCGCCATATTATGACGCCGTTAGTGAAGTTACAGCGGGCTACTAAGGCATTTACCTCTGGGAATTATGATGTCAGGGTGAGAAAGCAGTTGGGGCGAAGAGGCGACGAGCTGGCTGCATTGGGGCAAACCTTCGATAGTATGGCTGAGCGTATTGGCGAATTGATTATCAGCCAGCGGCAGCTAATTGCGGACTTATCCCATGAATTAAGAACACCTCTGGCGCGTTTGGATATTGCCATTGAATGTGTGATCGAGGGGGAGGGCGAGCGTGATAAAAACCTGCAGCGCATACAGCGTGAATCTCAACAGATTCGTCGCCTGGTCGATGATACGTTAACGCTAGCCTGGCTAGAAAATGAAAAACCCGATTTGCAGCAAGAAGATCTCGACTTAGTGGATTTAGTGGACGTACTGGTTGCCGATGCGAGGTTCGAATTTCAAGATCGCCACCTGATCTGTGGCTTGCCTGATTCTGCCATGCTGAAACATAGCAATCATCAAGCACTGGGGCAGGCGATTGAAAACGTATTACGCAATGCCATGCGCTATACCCCCGTTGGAAAGACAGTAGAGCTAACACTTGAAGGTAGCGGGCAGCTTTATTTGTTGCGGATTACAGATCAGGGGCCGGGAGTTAAAGAGAATTTGCTCGAGACCATTTTTAAACCCTTTTATCGTGTCGATAAATCTCGGCAGGCTTCCGGTGGCAGTTTTGGCCTAGGTTTGGCTCTCGCCAAACGTCAACTGGAGGCCGTTGGAGGCAGTATATGGGCTAATAATGGCGCCCATGGAGGCCTAGCCGTATCCATTCAATTACCTAAGGTTAATCAAACTCTCCAAATGTAACAAATGTAAAAGTGCTATCATTTTGGTTGTAAATAAGAATAATTCGCATTCAAATTATTCTTATTTAGGGGAAATTATGCGCAATCGTGCTTTTGCCTTGTCGCCACTCGCTGTGGCTATCGGCCTAATCTGTTCAACTCAAACTTTTGCTCAGCAAGCTGTCGAGACAACAGCAGAGAAGACGCAGCTAGATCAGTCAAATGTTGAAGAAGTTGAAGTTGTTGGTTCATTCCAACAATCGTTAACTAATCGCATCCAGGTTAGCGAGCAAGAGTTGCCATTTACACTAAACACTGTCGATCGCGATTTTCTCGACGAGCGTAATTTCACCCGACCTATTGAAGCGCTAACGACATTGCCTAACATCACTCGCACTGAAGATCGCCAAGGTACAGGGGGGACTCAGTTCCTGTCTCGCGGTTTCGCTGCACCGATTCTTGTGGATAATCGCCAACAAAATAACTTCCGCGGTGCGGGGGCTAGGGATGACGCTTTTGTTGATCACTATGAGGTACTCAAAGGACCTGCATCTATTGCTTCGGGGCCTGTAGGTGCCGGTGGTATTGTGAACACTGTTACCAAATCACCGGAAGCAGATCGCTTTACCCATGTAGAGCTACGAGCTGACCAATTTGGTAGTGCTGGCGTGGAATTTGATGTAAATGTGGGTGAAATAGATGGTTCCGATCTAGCCCTTATACGCGTAAGTGGTGCTTATCGAGATTTTAAATTCGATGCTGATGAAACAGGGCGACAAACCACTGCGATCCGTCCCGTTATTACCCTTAACCTGGGTTCAGCAACCTCGGTTAAAGCAAGTGTTGCTTACACAGAGCATGAAGTGACGCCAAATACGGGCTTCCCGCTGATGCAAAATGGCGATATTCCTGATGGTATTGATACTGATACCTTCGTCGGTTATGACAATGCAAAGGGCAAAGTAAGGGATACCCTGTTTAACACTGAGGTCAATCACGAATTTCTGGATAATTTAAAGTTAACTGTGCGGGGCAGCAAACAAAAAACCGACTTCGACTATAAGAATACCTCCGGTCTCTATAACTATGCTAAGGATGATGCGGGTCTGGAAGCAATGTATGGCTTCCCACAAACCGCTGAAACGGAATCCGAAGCTACCTTCGTCGATGCTCAGCTAGCGTATAGCGCCGAGTTTTGGGGGCAAGATCAAGATTTTGTGATTGGTATTGCGAATGACAAGCGCTCTTTTGATCGCTTGTTTAATGGGTACAGCTATGACGGCCCATACAGCCTGGCGGATATTGATCAGCCTCGTTATGGTGATAGTGGTAGTGGAGAACCGGAGCCCTTCACGCTGACGGACTCAAAGCTTAGGTCAGTTCTGGCTGAGGCAGCCCTTCGCCCTAATGACTGGGTTACCGTTGTTGGTGGTATTCGCTACGATAAATTAAAACAAGATACGGTCAATTACCGTCGCGGTAATGCGTTCCCCTCGGAATATGACGATAGTGAACTGACATTTCGGTTGGGTGCAAGCGCGAGTGTATCCGAAACCATTAACTTTTACGGCAGCTATGCTCAGGCGTTTATACCGCAGTTTGGTGTAAGGCGTGATGCAAATCCTGTTAAAGCTGAAACCTCAAATGGCATAGAAATCGGGTCAAAAGGGTCGCTATCAGATGGCTTGATGACGTACCAAGCGGGGGTTTTCTATACCCTACGTGAGGATGTTGCCTTAAAAGATCCGAACAATGGGCCAAATGAGGCTTTTGTTGTCAGTGCAGGTGAAGTTCGCGTTCAAGGTGTGGAATTTTCCAGTACGTTTAATCCAACGGATGCTCTGAACTTCGCGTTGAATTTGGGTTACACCGATATCGATGTAACAGAAGAAGGTGATGATGAACTTTCAGAGCCTGTTTTCCCAGAGCTAACCGGTAGTTTCTATTTAAGCTACGAACTGCAATCCGGTCCCCTACAAGGCTTAAAGTCCGGTGGTGGTTTCCGTTATGTTGGCGAAAGAGAAGGAACGATAGTTGATTGGGATAGCTATACGATTGCAGACCTTAATTTCTCGTACCCGGTAACAGAATCAGTTGATGTATCTTTTGATATCCTCAATGTAACCAATGAGGAGTACGTGGAGAATACATCCACTCCTACCGTTAATAGATTAGCGGGTGGTGCTGTATTAGGTGCTCCGCGCACGGCTGCATTAACGCTCAGACTAAAAATGTAATCAATAAAAACGAGTATTATTAAGCAATGGTTACATCCAATGCCTTAACGGCAAAAGATTGGTATGAGCTTGGCCATGAACGCAAGCGCGCGGGTGATTTTACCGGCGCGCTTGACGCGTTTAGGCAGTCAATAAAACAGAACTCCTGCGTCGCTACCCCCTGGGTTGGGATCGCGCAGTTGCTGGATAGCAATGGTCAGTTCGAAGACGCTCGTCAATGTTTACAGCAGGCAACATTGGCTGACCCTCGCAATGTGATGGCTCGCCGACTATTGGCTTCATCCCATCAAGGGCTCGGGTATGTTGAGGAAGCCAAGCATGAATTTGACCATGCACTGATGCTTGACCCGGATTCGGCCCTTACCTATATCGGCCTTGGCCAGCTGCAAGAGGATCTAGGTCAGCCCCAATCAGCCGCTAATGCTTATCGAACAGCCATCAAGCTCGATCCATCCAAGCAGGAGGCGCTTGCTAGCCTGCTGGGTTTAAGCAGACATGTTGATATTGGCGCAGAGATCGAAGAAGCAGAAAAGAAATTGTTAGACTTAACCTTTCGAGATCAAGCTTTGCTTGGTTATGGTTTGGGCAAAGCCTTTCAGCAACAAAAGCAATATGATGCCGCGTTTAATGCTTATGCAAGCGCCAATGTGGCACGACGACAAGATTCGGAACCTTTTAATCACAAAGGTTTTGATGCTCGCATTGAGAGCATGATTACACTTTTTTCTGCCTCGTTTTTTGAAGAACGTCGATCCTGGGGGAATGCCAGTGACAGGCCTGTATTTATCGTTGGCCTACCCCGCTCAGGTACCACCTTGACGGAGCAAATTCTTGATTCTCATTCACAGTGTTTTGGTGCAGGTGAACTTGCCGTACTCACCGATCTTGCCACCGGTACACCGGATAGGCTCGGTGACGAAAATACCTATTGGCCCTACTGTGCACCCCACCTTTCACAGGAACAGGTCGCTGATATCGGTCAAGAGTATATAGCGGCTTCTGGACAGCGGGCGTTTACGACAGCCAAGCGAGTAGTGGATAAACAACCGCTGAATTTCTGGCACCTAGGGCTAATTGCTATGGTCTTTCCGAATGCACGTATCATTCATTGCAGTCGTGACATTCGAGATTGTGGGTTCTCGATTTTTACGCAAAATTTTAATCATCAGCAAAACTGGTCGACGGATCTTGATGATATCGCCCATTATTGGCAAGGCTATCGTAAGTTGATGGCACACTGGCAGGTTGTTAGTGGTTTGCAGATACTTGACGTTGCTTATGAAGATACCGTTTCTGGGTTGGAAAACCAGGCTCAACGCTTGCTCGATTTTGTTGGCTTGCCATGGGAAGACAATGTTCTGAATTTTCACGAAAGTGATCGTGCCGTGCAGACACCCAGCCGCTGGCAAGTGCGCCAACCTATCTATAAAAGTTCCAAAGCACGCTGGCGTCAATACGAAAGCCATCTTGGGCCTTTGATTGAAGCAGCTAAGGCCAGTCAGCAACGATGTGGCCATGAGTAAGCAGGCGGAAAGCAACCTTTCACGGTCCTTGCGCCTTATCATGGGAGCTTTGGGTGGCTATGCATTTTCCGCAGGTGTTGTTGCCGTGATTGCCGCCGGGCTCCCTCACTTCGGCCTGGTTAAAAGCGAATCGGCAATCTTGGGTGGCATGTTAGGAATGCTGGTATATCTCAGTATTATCATTTGGATGGTCGCAAGCACTAAACCTATACGAGCAAGTATCGTCATTCTTTTTGCGGCAGTGTTAATGTTAGTAGGCGCCCCTTTAATGGCGACGGTTTAAGCGATGCGTATCATTATTTCAGAAGGTTTCCGACAATCCATGGGGTGGTTGCATACCTGTTTCGGTATCACTTTCTCGGTCATTCTTTTTGCCGTCTTCTGGACAGGTACACTGACGGTGTTCGACAAAGAAATTGATCAGTGGATGAAACCTGAATTGCGTATACCAATAACAGATAACGTCTCACTTGACGAGGTTGTTCTACCTCGATTGGCAGAGCTGGATTTGCTTCCTCTCTCGGCGGTGTGGATTGGTATGCCCCGTGAGCGGGTTCCAGTGATTCGCCTCCATTACAAGGATGCGAATGGAAAGGCTCATGAGGAAGGGTTACATCCGCGTACGGGGGAAGTGCTTGACCTGACCGATAGCGATGCTGGTAGCGAGTTTTTTTTCCGTTTTCATTTCATGCTGCATATTCCCGGTATCTTGGGATACTATATTGTAGGCCTTTCGGCGCTAGCGATGATGACGCTCGTTGTCTCTGGCATTTTTATCCATCGTAAAATTTTCCAGGAGTTCTTTACTTTTCGACCGCAGAAAAAAACACGCCGTGCGGTTCTGGACTTTCACAATCTTACCTCGGTAGTGGCCCTGCCGTTTCACTTCATCATCCCGTTCAGTGGATTGCTCATCCTAATTACTTCCTATTTTCCCTGGTCGATGGCCGTTCCTTTCGAAGGTGATATTAAGCAGTTGGATGCTAAGCTGGCGGCTTATGAAAAACCTGTTATCAAGCCCGCGAACGAACCGGGCGATCCTGTTGGTACACTTGACCGCTACATCGATCGCGCGAACAGCATCTGGCGCGCTCAGGAGGGTGAGGGTACAAGCGACCCTGATTGGGTCGCTATTTTTAATGTTAATGATGCTAAAACCTATGTAGTAGTGGAAAGGTTTTTCGCGAATCACCGGGTTGCTTTGGGGCCTGACCAAGTCGTTTTTGACCCCAATAATGGTGAAATGATTGATCAGTTTAAGCCATTACCTATTCATGCTGCATCGAACTGGCTGGAAGGGCTGCATTGGATTCAGTTCGACCATTGGCCGTTACGCTGGCTTTATTTTCTGGCGGGTCTAAGTGGCTGCATTATGATTGGTTCCGGTCTCGTATTCTGGATAGAGTCACGTATTAAAAAGGCGCAGCCTGATGCTACTAGTGTTCGCGTCGTAAGAGCTATCAGTACAGCATCCATTACCGGAATTATCCTCGCCAGCGTAGGGTTTTTAATCGCTAACAGGTTAATACCAAAGAACATAAATCTCGATGCTATACATCGGCATGAACTGGAAATATGGACCTTCTTTTTCATCTGGGCACTCACATTTGTTCATGCCGTTGTGCGTGAGAAGTCAGCCTGGCGCGAGCAATGCTTTGCAATTGCTATAGCTTCTGTATCGGCGGTAGCCCTTAACTGGGTCACCACTGGCGATCATCTGTTGCTTACGCTAGGCCGTTCTATGTGGTCCATAGCGATCATGGATAGCGTTATTCTTGTCTGCGCTGCAACCGCTTTATGGTCAGGGCTTCGTTTGCAAAGAAGGCTCCGCGAATCACGCAATGTCGCCGTATCAATAGAGGGCTAGTATATGATTATTCTCGCTGCTATTTTATCTCTTTTGGCTTGTACTCTACTTGCTCTTAGTCAGCGTAAACATTGGAAAAAAGTAGCAGGTACAGAGTTAGCTGTTCATGCCAGTAAGGCAATAAGGGTATGTGGATGGCTATTGCTTGTTGCTGCATGGGTTTTATGCATAATCGGTGAAGGTGTTAGTTTTGCGGCGTTGATATTGCCACTTCTCATTGCCACAGCAAGTTTCATTACTGCTCTGATACTAGGCTTTCAGCCGAAATTGTTGACGCCATTAGCGGGTGTTTTTAAACGTTAGTACACGAATTTTACCGCCGAGGGTGTAAAGGGCTAGCCATCCAGGTTATCCGGCTGCTAAATATGACCTCGCCTTGTAACGCTCAATGTGCTTTGAGATGGTCGTAATATGTTGTTTTTATTGACGATCATGTAAAAAGTTTCAAACAATGCTTGCTTACTCTGAGAATACCAGTAATATGCGCGTCATCTACCGGGCCGTTAGCTCAGTTGGTAGAGCAGTTGGCTTTTAACCAATTGGTCGTGCGTTCGAGTCGCACACGGCCCACCATATTCCGAAACCCCAAGTGATCATTCACTTGGGGTTTTTGTTTTTCTAGACCACCAAAAAGTTGTTAGTCCTGCCTCAATAATTCAAGGTTTATTCTTCGGTCGCTTATTCCACCTTATTCCACCTTAGTCACCTGGCTGAATAACGTCCCTTTCCCTAGTTGTGTTGTTATAGTGTCGCCAATATCAATGGTTGAGCTGGTCCTTATTAGTGAGCCTTTTTTATCTTTAGTCATCGAATAGCCGCGGCTTAGTGTTGCAAGAGGACTTACGGTTTCAAGTCTATGAACGGTATGGACGAGAGTGGTTTGCCCATCCTTTAGCGCTTGTTTGCACGCGCGCTGGCTGCGCTGTTGCAATGACTGGATGCGCTGGGCTAGCTGGGTAATGCGATGGTTGGGGGTTTGGGCGTGAAGTTGGGCTGACAGGGTGGCAACTTCTGCTTTATGAAGGTTGAGAGATTGTGCAATTTGTAAAAGGAGGCGGTTCCCTAAATCATCCAGGCGTTGGCTATGTTCTTCGAGGCGCTTTCCAGGGTGGACAAGCTGCTTTTCCAGCCAATCTAAGGACTGCTGATGGTCGCTGATGATTTGGTCGATTTTGTCTTGGAACCAGTGCTGGTAGCCCGATAGAGTGCCGTACAGCTCATCCTGATCTTGGCTTAGCATTTCTGCAGCTGCAGAGGGTGTTGGTGCTCGCATATCAGCCACAAAATCAGCAATAGTAAAGTCTACTTGATGGCCAACGGCAGAAACGACGGGGATTTTACTGGCGAAGATGGCTCTTGCAAGTTGTTCATCGTTAAATGCCCAGAGGTCTTCCAGAGAGCCCCCACCGCGACCGATAATTAATATGTCGCAGTCTTTGCGCCGGTTTGCTGTGGCCAGTGCGTTGATCAGCTGTTTGGGGGCCTCATTGCCTTGTACCGCTACCGGGTAAATGGTGACGGGTAATAACGGGAAGCGTCGAGCTAGTACCGACGTGATGTCATGTACTGCTGCCCCTGTGGGAGAAGTGATAACGCCAATTGATGTTGGATGGCTAGGTAACGGTTGTTTGTTGCTATCTTCAAACAGACCTTCTTGATGTAGGGACTGCTTTAATTGTTCGAAGGCTCTTTGTAGCGCTCCAAGGCCGGCCTCTTCCATTTCATCAATGATAAGTTGATAGTCACCTCTTGGTGTGTAGAGGCTCAGTCGGCCTTTTACCAATACTTGCTGGCCGTTGCTGGGGCGAAATCTTAAGCGCATGTTGCGCCCTTTAAACATCGCTGCGCGCACTTGGGCGTTATCATCTTTTAGGGTGAGGTAAATATGGCCCGAGCGAGGTTGTGCCAAGTTGGATATTTCCCCTTCGAGCCATAAGCTAGGCAGGGTGTTTTCCAATAAATTCTTGGCAAATAGATTTAGCTCAGAAACGGAGAAAACGTGACGTTCATTCGTTTGGGCTGGCATGTTTTGGGTAATAGTATTTTTAATCATGCGGGCATAATACCCGTCAGGGTGTAATTTAGCGCGTCATTTTTTTAACAAATACCACAACAAATAATGCCAAGGTAAAGCTGCCGAGAAATGCTTCGAGAGCGGCTAGTGCTCTGGCGATACCTATTGGTGCGATATCACCGTAACCCAAGGTTGTGAAGGTGACAACGCTGAAGTAAAGCGCTCCAAGGAATGTTTTGATGTTTTCCAGCAGGCTTATATGAGGGTTAAAAGCAAGGGATTCACCGCTGAATGGCAAACCGGAAAAAAAATACAAAGCAGCAAAAAGAGTAATCAGGCTCACGGAAAAGAGAATGACTCGAAGAGGCCGTTCACCGTATCCGCAGAATACATCCACCAACCTGGAAATAATACGGTTGAATGACCACTTTGGCAGTTGTTTGCGGCGCATGATCATTTCCTTTTGAAAGAAATGACCTGCAAGTTCAAACAACCCTTGGAATTCTGCAATTTGGCGAAGGTGGCGATAGATTTCCTCAGCCTGTTGGTAAAGGTCGATTTTGTTATCTATGCTTTTGGCTTTTTGTGCCTGTTTTTCTTGGGTGATCTGCTTACCCCAATTGACGTGTTCTATTTTTGCGCCCTTAAGATTAATTCCTAGCAGGTTGCAGTTTTCTAGGTTTGCGTAGTTTAAATTAGCTTTGGTAAGGTTCGCTTTCATTAGCGAGCTGCCAGAAAGGTCAATTTTGAACAGGTGAGCGTGTTCTAAATTGGCATGGTAGAGGTCGCAGTTGGTGAGTTTGTAGCCGGTCCTGGTGAGCTTGTTGACAAGGTTGATGCCGTGTAAGTCGCACCTGGAGAGTGAGAAGTTTACCATCGGTGTTTGATTTGCCGCTCTGAGTTCAAGTTGTGCCTTGATTCCCACGATACGAGGCCGGGTACCGTCTTGCCATACGTTGTCTGGGATGATGTTGTGCTCAATGTCCATGGAACTGTAGGCTCATGTTGATTTAGGGTTAGTTGCTCAGAGGCTAGTTTAAGGGTAGCAGATGAGAAGAGAGGCAAAGGGCGTTTGGTTATCTTCTCTTAATTAGATAAAATACGTCCTAATTATGCGTTATCTATTTTTGGGAAATGAAAGTATGAGCCGTTTTTGGAGTGATATTGTCCACAAGCTAACCCCTTATGTGCCAGGGGAACAGCCGAAAGTGTCTAATTTAATTAAGTTGAATACTAATGAGAACCCCTATGGGCCATCACCGAAAGTATTGGATGCGTTAAAAGCGGAAGCCAATGATAGCTTACGTCTCTATCCAGACCCCAATGCTGACCTGCTTAAGGGGGCAATTGCACGGTATTACTCAGTGTCACAGAAACAGGTTTTTGTAGGTAATGGCTCTGATGAAGTGTTAGCCCACGCATTTCAGGGGTTACTGAAGCATGCAGAACCTTTGTTGTACCCAGACATTACTTATAGCTTTTATCCTGTGTATTGCGGTTTGTATAATGTGCCTTTTGAAACTGTTCCGCTAACGGATGCGTTTGACATTAATGTTGATGATTATCTTGTGACAAATGGACAAAAGGCTAATGGTGGTATTATTTTTCCGAACCCTAATGCCCCAACAGGTAAATTATTGGCGCTATCCAGTATCGAAACCCTGTTAAAGGTCAATACTGACACGGTAGTTGTTATTGATGAGGCTTATATTGATTTTGGGGGTGAAAGCGCTATTGCGTTAGTGGATCAGTATCCCAACTTGTTAGTCGTTCAGACGTTTTCAAAATCAAGATCATTGGCAGGGTTAAGGATAGGGTTTGCCGTTGGGCACCCTGATTTGATTGAGGGTTTAGAGCGGGTGAAAAATAGTTTTAACTCCTATCCGTTGGATCGTTTTGCAATTAATGGCGGTGTTGCAGCACTGGCTGATGAGGCATACTTTCAGCAGACGTGTAATGCCATTATTGAGACTAGAGAAAGCCTCGTGAGAGAGTTGACCGCGTTGGGCTTTGATGTGCTGCCTTCCGCTGCAAATTTTGTCTTCGCTCGGCACAAAGAGTCAAAGGCGGATGCTATCGCTTCAAAATTAAGAGAGGAGGCAATTATTGTTAGGCATTTTAAGCAGGAACGTGTTCAGGATTTTTTGCGAATTACGATTGGAACTAATGATGAATGTGATGCGCTTGTTAAAGCGCTTACGGATATTTTAAAAGATTAGGCTGGTAAGGGACCTGCTGTGTAGTGGGTCCCTCAATTGTGTGGTGTTACATGCTACTTTCTTGTGTTTTCTTTTTCATGATTACGTCGTCAAGCGTGGTGTTTTTTTCTCGATAATCTCCATGAGAAAATCCCGTGTATGTTGAGCTGCTCATATCGCTGACTGACATGATGATTCGGGATTTGTTTTTAATGGCGATAGCGACGTTTACCCCTTGGATCGATGTGCCAGCAAAGTCCAGGCGGCTACCATCGGATACAACGCCTTGTTTGCCAGAGAAGGTCGAGTTGGTTGCAACGATGACTGATTCTCTTGCCGTGAGGGCTGTGCCTGAAGAGTGTGCCGTAGTGTTAATAATGTTGATAACAGAATCTTCAATCAAAATGTTGTCAGTGATTATGTCGCTTAGCGTTACTGCGGTACAACGCTTTATTGTTATGGATGAGAAGCGTCCGCTGTAGGTTGTGCCAGTCTCGTTATTGCAGGTGAGGGAGGGGAGGTTTTTCGTTTCAGTGTTTTGTATTTTACTGAGGTGTATGTTTGTCGTCTGATTCTGAACGTTGGTTGCTTCGTGTGCTCCTATCAAAAGAGCGCGTTTTAATTGCCCATTAAAAATTTTTGGATGTGAATTCATGGGGACATGTGCAGCGCCATCTATGATCGCTATTGATGCATTGGGTAGCCTTCCCGTGAGTAAATGACCTGTCCGCAACGGGGCTACTGAGTCTTTTCGACCCCAAATGATCGATGTGTGATGAGGGAAGTTTCGTATTGCTTGGCTAAAATCTTCTTCAATAAGTGCTAGTGCAGCGTTGGCATTAGGTTTTCCTGCAAAGAACGCATTCCTGAGATCAGGGTTTTTATTTAATAGAATGGTTGGATCAGGTGTTATGGTGGCCAACTCAATGATGGAGCTGCCGAGATCAATGAGTTGGGATCCCAGTTTTTGTATCGCTATTGGGGCACTCTCAAGGGGTAATTGTATTTTTGCCGTATGTTTTATAAATGCGGTTCGTTGCAATATACCTGCTGCGTCAACGAGTACGACACGGTTGATATCTTCTGGGAAGTTGGAGGCGTAGCGAAGTGCTATCGCTCCTCCCATAGAATGCCCAACTACGATCACCTTTCCTTTTGCGTAATTGGATGTTAACCAATGAATAAGTTTTGCGTAATGGGTTGGGGAGTAGCGCCCTGGTGGTGTTGCTGAATT
>CAJXZM010000038.1 GCA_913063125.1 uncultured Gammaproteobacteria bacterium
CGTTCATATAGCTTTTCTAATAAACGTTGTGTGAAATCTTCTTTAAGGGTTTCATAATCTTCACCGCGCTTTTGCCATTGGCTGTCTTCCCATTGTTTAAACCAGTCCATTTTTGCGGGTGTGACAACTTCAACGGTTGATTTTCCTGGAAATCGATTTTCCCAGTCCGGATCTTTAGATGACGGGAAGGATATGTAAACTAAGGGGAATTCCGCATTTGGGTCGTCATTGTATGCTGCTAAGTTGCCTTCATGATCACCGTTGGGGTATATCCACAAATTGGTACTGGATAGTCCTAACTCTTCCGTGGTGCCCTTAAATCCTGCATATATACAGAGATGGGCGCTAGAACGTTGCACTTGTTGGCACCAATCATCAACGCCTAAGCGTTGCTGTACATCGTCAGGTAAAAGTTTTTTGACGGTGTTGTAGAAACCTGCGTTGCTGACGATGTTATCGGCTTTTAACTCAGTACCGTCCGCCATTCGTACCCCATACGCGCGATTGTTTTTGATCAGGATTTCATCGACATCCGCATAAGTAAATACTTCCCCACCATTTTTTTGAATCGTAGGAATGATGCTGCGAGCGATTGCTGATGCACCACCTACGGGATAGGCTCCACCGGCGAGATAATGTTTAGCGATTAATGCATGCATTAAAAAAGAGGCGTCCGCTGGTGCTTGACCATAGTTACCCCATTGACCCGTTAACACTGAGATAAGCTCTTGGTTTTGAGTGAGGTTTTCTAAAACCTCCCGTGTGGTTTTGAAAAAAACCTTTGGCACAAGCATGGGACGTATTTTGTTGTAGGCGCTTGCTAGCCACGGGGCCATGCCTTGGCCAGCAAAGAATTTAGGGGTATAGCGGCTAACATCCCGAATAAGGTCGATGTATTGATGGATAACCTTCTCTTCATTAGGAAAGTTCTCTATCAGCATGTTTGCGAAGTTCTCTCGCCCTGCAACAAAGCTGTATTGCTTATCGCCAATAATTACGCGATCGTATTCATCATCCATCGCAGCCCACTCTAAACGGCTTTCACTGATGACATCAAATACGCGACGTAATGTAGAGGGGCGATGGACTTCTCCAACGTAATGAACACCAACATCCCATTCGTAACCTTCGCGCTCATAGGCGTGCGTGTAACCTCCCGCAGTATAGTGCTGTTCTAATACACAGACTTTTTTACCTAATAAAGAAAGGAAGGCCGCATTTGCTAGGCCACCTATACCGGAGCCAATAATGATTGTGTCGTAATGGCTCTCTGCTCGTTTAGCGCGAAAACGTTTACCGGTTCTAACTTTTACCTTGGCCATCGATGGTGCCCTCTTTGGTGTGACTGTGAGAGTCTTATAGGTTGTTGGAGTCTATGTTGTTAGCACTCGATTGCTATGCAACTTTTTGAATATGGTTTGATGTTATTGTTCTTTGTCTTCATATGCAACTATTTGCATAGTAATTTGTGTAGCTTTTTGAGAGTAGGTTTGTGTACTTTCATGTCTCGGCTAGGTATTTGGGGGTTGGTATTGGTCGTTTCTTGATTGAGGGTTAGAGCTGACAATGTTGAGGGCTAGAACTCTCTGTATTGAAACGATAAACTTGGCAATATGGAAAAGGCATTGATATGAGCAAACAGAAGTCAAAAACACGGTATCTCGCTGGGTATTCTCCAGAGTTGGTGAGTCAGATTGAAGACATGTTGTCCGGCGGACGGTTAGCGGGTTATTTATTGAAGCGTTACCCTGATGTACACCAGGTATCATCGTCAAAAGCGTTGTATAACTACACGTTAGGTCTTAAGAATAGTTACCTGAGACAATCATCACCCCTGAGCAAGGTGATTTATGATGACAAAATCGATGTGATTCACAATGCACTCGGACTGCATACATTCGTATCTCGTGTGCAAGGCGCTAAATTAAAAGCGAAAAAAGAGATTCGAATCAGCACTATTTTCAAAAAAGCCCCCGAAGCATTTCTGCGAATGATTGTTGTTCATGAGTTAGCGCATATTCGGGAGAAGGAGCACAATAAAGCGTTTTATAAATTGTGTGAATATATGGAGCCGAATTACCATCAGTTGGAATTCGATTTGCGTGTTTACTTAACTTATGTCGATCACGAAGGCCCTTTGTGACGACGAAATTTGGCAGGAGTTATACCTGACCAACGCTGAAAAGCACGAATAAAACTGGCGGCTTCTTTATAACCGAGCTTAAGGGCAATGTCGTCGATGGATTCTTTTCCTTGTTTTAGGTACTGCTGTGCTTTCTCATATTTGGTTTCATCAATGATTGCTTGGAACGAACTTCCTTCGCATTTGAGTCTACGTCTCAATGTTCGTTCCGAAAAACCAAGGGTATTAGCAACTTGTGTAGCATTTGGGTAGTTGTTGTGGAATAAGCTCAAATGGTTTTTTACGGCGGGGGATAGCTTGTCGTCGCCACCTAATAAACGTTCGAGCAGTTGATTACATTGGCTTGTGTATAACCCGCTTGCGATTTTGTTAGCGGAAGGGAAAGGGCGTTGCAAATCTTCATTAGCGATATAAAAACGAGCTTCAGGCTGGTCATAGACAATTGGACAGTTGAACCGTTTTTCTATTGCATTTGGATTATTGGGTTTCGGATAAGGTAGCCACAATTCTGTCATGCCAATATTAAGACTCATATAAGCTCTGAGGTCTTCGATGAGCCTGTAGGTACCGGAGATATCTCTATCAATAATGAAACGCTGAACTTTTTCAGGTAACTGGTGTGGCAGGTAGCATAACGCACTGGTATCACTGAATATTTTAAGAGACAGTTCTCCGTATAAATACGTTAGCTTCTGGTACTTTACACCGATTTGAGTTGCTTGAAAGGGCGTTTCACAACTCATTAACAGCATGCCTAATGGTCCGTACCCAGCCAAGCTGAATATGGCGCCTACCGAAATACCGGCATCGTCAGTCGGAATGAAATCTACAAGATCGTTGAGTATGGCAAGCTCTGTAGCGATATCTATATGCGCAGTAGGGTCAAGGCTGGCGCTGGTTAGACCATGTTTTCTCAGTAGTCTGTCGACGTCGACTTGGTCTTTTAGCGCTTCAAAGGCGTAGGTTAGGCCTAAAATGGATCGTTTGCTCATAGGACATGTACAAATCAAATAGTAGGTTGAATGAAATTCTTGGCCGTATTTATCAATTTATTGCCTGAATATACCCTATGAAGAGGAAGGCTAAAAGGCATAAACTGGGTCTGTTCGCAATTACTGACAACTAAACAGGTTATGTTATGAATGCAAAAATGAAATCAGCCGATACCTCAACACCGTTGAACAAATCCGTTAAGCGAGTGGAAGCAGCCATAGTGGGAGCTGGTTTTGGTGGCCTGTGTATGGCAATCAAATTACAAGAGGCAGGAATAACCGATTTCGTTATATTAGAAAAGGGTTCTGATGTTGGCGGTACATGGAGAGATAATACCTATCCTGGTGCGGCATGTGATGTGCAGTCTCATATGTATTCTTTTTCATTTGCAGGCAATCCTGATTGGTCAATGCGTTACCCAGGTTGGAAAGAAATTCAAGATTATATTCAGCGTACAACCGAGACGTATGGGATTCGACGTTATGTGCAATATAACTCTGAGGTTACTGGTGCGCAGTTTAATGAAATATCTGGACGTTGGTTGGTGACGCTGGCCGATGGTAGCCAACTAGATGCAAAACACTTTATTTTAGCAACGGGGCCATTACACGTACCTGCTATTCCCGATATCCCTGGTTTAAAAAGCTTTAAAGGGAAAACTTTCCACTCTGCTCAGTGGGATCACGATTATGATCTTAAAGGCAAGAATGTGGTATCTATTGGTACCGGCGGAAGTGCTATACAGTATTTGCCAGAAATTGCCCCCGATGTGAAAAACTTGTCGATATTTCAGCGTTCGCCTGCATGGGTGTTACCACGGGACATGCGTAGTTATAGTGATCTAGATAAGAAGCTTTTTAAAGCGTTTCCACTGATGCGAAAATTGCACCGTTTACGTTTGTATACAACCAACGAATCTAGAGTATTGCCCATTATTCATGCGCGATTGGCGAAGTCATTTCAATTTATTGCAAAAGCATTTTTGGATTATCAAGTAAGAGATAAAAAATTACGTAAGCAATTAACACCAAATTATACCATTGGTTGTAAACGCGTATTGATATCCAATAAATACTTTCCCATGTTCCGCCGAGACAATGTTGATTTGATTACCGATGGTATTCAGGAAGTTCGAGAGAACTCTGTTGTGGATCGCAATGGTGTGGAGCATTCTGCTGATGCCATTATATTTGGGACTGGGTTTGTGACGGATCCTCGTGTTTACATGAAAGACTTTACCTTAACGGGATTACCCGGTCATGATATTCACCAGGACTGGAAAGATGGAGCAGAAGCCTATTACGGCATTAGTGTTAGTGGATATCCGAATATGTTCCAGCTGGTTGGGCCAAATACCGGATTAGGCCATAACTCCATTATTTTCATGATAGAAAAACAGGTTGATTATATTGTTAAATGTATGGGCACCATGGAGAAAAAAGGCGCTGGCTATATGGATTTAAAAGCGGGTGTACAAAAGACGTTTAATGATGAAATCCAGAAACGGCAGATTGGTACTGTGTGGGCATCTGGCTGTCAAAGTTGGTATCAGCAAGCAGATGGTCGTAATGTTGTGATATGGCCGGGAACCACGTTGCGTTATCAGCATGAACTCAAGAATGTAGATTTCAATGTGTACGATTGGGTGAACGTCGATAAAGGCGCTTCGGTTGAGGTACCTGCAAACAATTCAGCGGAATCACAAATGGCGTGATCAAATGCTATCTTGCGTGATATAGAATAATTGTTCGTGATATAGTCTGCTCCTAAAGAGCCTGCTTAAAATAACGTGTTTTGGTCGGCTGGTTCAATTAAGGGCTTTGTATGGTTGTATTGGTAGAGAAATATTCACGTGTAATGAGTACCTTTATTTTAGCGTTGGCCTGTGTTTTTTATTCTGCGGCTGGTTATGCTGAGTGGCATAAAAAAGAAGCCGCTGTAATGAGTACATCAATTCGTGCTGAAATATGGCATGAAAACCCTCAACAGGCTGAGGTGTTATTGGCATGGGTTGTTGAAGAAATGCATCGGGTTGATCGGTTGATGAGCCCATATAAACCTGAAAGTGAATTGGCAATTATTAATAGTCAGGCCTCCATTCACCCTGTTGTTGTGTCGCCCGAACTGTTTACTTTAATACAGCTCAGCTTGGCGCATGGCGTACGCAGTGATGGTCAATTTGATATTACCTTTGCTAGTATTGGATACCAGTATGATTACCGGCGTGCGGTTAAACCGAGTAATGAACTGATTGAAACGGCGTTGACCGCTATTGATTTTCGCGCAGTAATATTGGATCCAAAAAATAAAACGGTTTTTTTTAAACATATGGGTACGCGTATTGATCTAGGAGGGATTGCAAAAGGGCATGCAGTTGATAGAGCGGTTAATTATTTGGTTAAGCACGGCATAAAGCATGGCATAGTAACGGCTGGTGGTGATAGCCGGATTATTGGTGATAGAAGAGGGAGGCCGTGGATGTTAGGGGTGAAGTCACCAAGAGCAGAGGGTCATGCGGTAACCTTACCCGTAGAATCGCTGGCGTTATCTACCTCTGGTGATTACGAGCGCTACTTTGAAGAAGGCGGAAAACGTTATCATCACATTCTTGATCCTCGCAGTGGTAAATCTGCAACCGGGGTGCAGAGTGTGACCATTATGGGGCCTACGGCAGTGCAGACCGATGCATTATCGACAACGGTCTTTGTGATGGGTGTAAAGGAAGGGTTGGCTTATATTGAGCAGCAGCCAGACTATTCCGCGATTATTATTGATCAACGCGGAAAGTTATTTTATTCCAATGACCTAGTGAACCCTCAATAGCTATTTATAAATCAATTTCCCGCTGCCAATTGTCGGGGAACTGAAGTTCTGTTGGGTCTTCAGGGTTCCATGACACGTCATAGGCATAGAGTTTATCGTTGGTGATTCTAAAGACAGAGTAATGGCCGCGTTCATCGCTATTGTAGTTTAGGTAATAGGGTGAACCTACATTAAACACAGGGATGTCTTTCCAGGTATAGGCGCTAGTGGCATGAGCATGGCCGTGTAGATAAGCAATAACGGGGTAATCTTTTATAGCCTCGTATAGTTCATCGATTTGGGTATTGTCCCATTCAAATGTCGCCCAAGGGCCGTAATGAGACATGATAATGACTTTTTTGTTGGTTCCATCAACGTGTGTGGCTAAGTCCTCTTTTAGAAAGGTAAGTGCCATCCTGGGATTTCGAACGCCAGGTACGGTGTGGTTTGGATCAACATCAGATGGCGTCAGGTTGAGTTGTACAAAATGGATGTTGTCCCAATCCCAGCTGTAGTGGCCATCTTTATCTGGGGCAGTGTTGGATAGGCCTGCACGGTACTGGTTCCTTACGCTGACTGAATCGGCAACAGGGTGGGCTTTTAGTGCTCGATAGCCAATGTTGCTCCATTCAAAGAAGTCATGATTCCCATACCCCTCAAAGATCGGGAACTTAACATCGCGGTTACCGCATAATCCGTAAATACGAGTAAACTCTCCGTATTCATTTTCTGACAGTGTTCTGCCATCTCTCCCGTTTTGAGTGATGTCTCCATTCATAATGACACCACGAATATCGCTGACAGGCAAGGTAAGGTCAAAGGTGCTCCAATCTAGATATGTATCTGCAAGATTTAGCGCTACCTTGTGCAGATCATTTTTGTCTTCTGCTCCGCCACCAAGTTGAGAGTCACCAAAGGCTATAAAGGTTACGTCAGTGGTTCCAGAACCTGCCCAGTAATTATCGACAGGTGGCAAATCATCACTTGAGCAATCATCATTGCCATAATCGGAAATACAGGCAGTTAGGGCACTTGCTAGCAAAAAGGGCAAGGTAAATCGAGTCAGTATTCTGGAAGGGCGGTGGTGAGGGTTTATTTCGGCCATTATAATCTCGTATTCTTATTATTATAATGGAACGAATGTACTATCTTTAGATGTGGGTCGCTATAGTTGGTGTGTTGTTTTATGTAAGGCGGCCTGATAAAACTGTTTTTGGCAATGTGTTGACCCTGGAGTAGGGTTTAGGGTCTATAGTGCGATACAGTTCGAGGGTAAGTAGTTCAACGGCTCAACACAATAATTGCTTTTCAGGTTACTTGTCTCCCAGTGAAGAATAAGAAGTTATCATTGGGATTTTGCCATTGGAACTTATTTTATTTGAGAGTATCCTGATTGGATTATGGCTTTCCATTGCATTTGATCATTTTAAGGTGTTTTTTAGGTAATTAATGTGTCGATAAAAAGCAGCAGATTTTTTACAGTGATCTTGATGGTGCTAATGATTGTTAGCCAATCCATCGCGTCTGCTGCTGTTTCTTATTCCATGACGAAGGGCTTATCAACCACCCAAATGAGTGGTGACAATCGCTCGTGTCATGATGAAGAAGACTTGGCTCTGAATGCTGAAGCTGAGCAGAAGATCACAGAGGATAGCCCTCATTGTTGTGAGACTGATTGCCATTGCCCGTCTGGACATTGTTCATCGACAGCCTTACCGGTAGATATTGTGCCTAATGCTCGTATAGCGATACTATCCCAAAACATAGATTTCTATTCTCAATGGATAGTTGGTCAATCCCCGTCTTCTCTTTATCGCCCGCCCATATCACTCTGATCACAGGGTAAATCTGTCTGCCATTCCCCTTCGTTAGACCTAGGCTATAGAAATAACCCTTCCTTTTTGATTTTCTTGTCATTGACGGTTTTACAATGACAGTATGTATCTCGTTATTTGATGCCATTTTTACTAGTTACATGAGTGATAAAATTATGTCTACTCCCGTTTATACACGGTTGCAGAAATTCAGAATTCGAATTTTGATGCTTGTTGGTGTATTTAGTACTTCAATTGTTCAAGCACAGCTTGTTGAGCATGCATCTGCTCAACCTCTTCTTACCCTAGCCATGGCCGTTGCAGCGGCTCATAAAAACGACTTGTGGCTAATAGGCAATAAGCATTCACAGGATGCAATGATAGCTGCCAGTGCGTCGGCTGGTACTCTTCCAGATCCGAAAATATCCATTACATTTGCAAACATGCCTACGGATACCTTTGATTTTGGACAAGAGCCAATGACTCGATTCAACGTGGGCATGTCTCAAGTGTTTCCTCGAGGAGAAAGTCTTGCGATTAAACAAAGACAGCTAAGTATTATTGGGGATCAGTTTCCCTATCAACGGGAGGATCGAAAAGCAAAAGTAACGGTGATGGTTAGTCAGCTTTGGTTAGATGTTTATAAGGCTCAAAAAAGTATTGCGTTAATAGAAAAAGATAGAGCTTTGTTTGAACAACTCGCTGATGTCGCGGCGGCAAGTTATTCATCCGCTATCGGTAAAACCCGACAACACGACATCATTAGGGCCCAGTTGGAAATGATCCGATTAGAAGATCGTTTGACGATGTTACGACAGAAGCAGGAAACGTCTCGTCAAAAATTGAATGAATGGCTGTATGAAGATGTTAAGGCTGCAGCCTCCAATGGCATTCAGCTACCTTTAGTGCTGCCAAGCATAGTGTTACTGAATGCTGAACTATTTCGCTCTGAATCAGGAATGATCACATCTGTATTGTTTGATGTTTTATCACAACATCCATCAGTAAAGGCATTAGAGAAAAAGGTAAATGCAAGCCGTGCTGGTGTCGAATTGGCAAGACAGAAATATAAGCCTGCTTGGGGGATTAATGCGAGTTACGCTTATCGTGACGATGACGCTATGGGGAATGATCGCGCCGATTTTTTCTCTGTTGGTGTGAGCTTTGATTTACCCATTTTTACCGATCAACGTCAGGATCAGCAAGTAAAGGCTGCGGTCTCAGAATCAGAAGCGGTGAAAGTAGAGAAAGGGTTGTTGATAAGGGAGTTAAAAGCATCCTTTGAAACTGCACGGGTACAATTAACACGTCTGAATGAGCGAGAGAATCTCTACAAAATGAAACTTATACCACAAGTTCAGGAACAAGCGGAAGCCTCCCTTACTGCTTATACCAATGATGATGGCGATTTCTCTGAAGTGGTGCGCGCTAGGATCGCAGAATTAAATGCATCGATTGATGCACTGAATATTGATGTAGATCGACAAAAAGTCATTGCCCGATTGAATTACTTCGTTGTTGAAAATGACTCGTCAGATTCGTATAGCAATAAATACGGCAATCAATACAACCGTCAAACCGTAAAGAAATAGGCGTTCCATATGAAATATACAATGAAAAATAATCAGAAGTTTACGGGTTCAACCATCATTGGCATGATTGTAGGATTAGTTGTCGGTGTTGGGATTGCTGTTATTGCAAATCATTTTTTAATGAAGCCTACAATGAATATGTCAGATATGACTGGCTCGACAGGTACAGGGAAAGAGAAAAAGCCGTTGTATTGGGTTGCGCCAATGGATGCAAATTATCAGCGAGATAAGCCAGGGCAGTCTCCGATGGGAATGGATTTGATTCCTTTTTACGCTAATGAAGATGCAGGGGGTGATGGTCCAGGTACTGTAAAGATATCTCCTGATGTTGTGAATAATCTTGGTGTGAGGACTGCTATTGCTGAGCGTCGGAGTATGCATTCTGAAATTAAAACAGTGGGCTATGTTAAATATGATGAGGATAAACTACTTCATATTCATCCTCGCGTAGAAGGTTGGATAGAAACCCTTTATGTGAAAGCAGCGGGAGACCCGGTTAAAGAAGGACAGCCGCTATACGATATTTATTCTCCAGCACTTGTTAATGCGCAAGAAGAATTTGTACTTGCGTTAGGGCGGAAAAATAAACGACTTATTCGCGCAGTAGAAAATCGTTTAACGGCCCTGCAATTACCAAAATCTGTCATTGATAAATTAAAGGAAACCAAAAAAGTAAAACAAACAATCACAATCGTAGCCCCTCAAAGTGGTGTCGTCGACAACTTGAATATACGAGAAGGTTTTTTTGTGAATCCGGGAAATACAGTGATGTCCATTGGTTCATTGGAACAAGTGTGGGTTGAAGCAGAAGTGTTTGAGCGTCAGGTGTTTCAAGTGTCCGCAGGATTGCCAGTAACAATGACGCTGGACTTTTTGCCAGGAAAAAGTTGGATCGGCAAAGTAGATTATGTATACCCCACGTTAAATGCAAAAACACGTACAGTGAAAATACGCTTGCGTTTTGATAATAAGAGTAGAGAACTTAAGCCTAATATGTTTGCAGAAGTTGTTATTCATGCAAAAAGCGATAGTGATGTGTTGCTGGTTCCAAGAGAGGCAATTATCCGAACGGGCAGTGTTGATCGGGTAGTGCTCGCATTGGGTGAAGGGCGTTTTAAATCGATTGAAGTGAATGTGGGTCGTTTTGATGAGAATTTTGCTGAGATAGTTTATGGACTCAAAGAAGGGGAAAGTGTCGTGACATCGGCTCAGTTTTTACTCGATTCTGAATCCAGTAAAACCTCTGATTTTAAACGGATGAATCATGAGGATAAATCCACTACGCCAGAGCGTGTATGGGTAGATGCAACAATAAATAATCTTATGCCAGCTAATAGAATGGTTAATTTGGATCATAAAGCCATTGATGAATGGGGTTGGGCCGATATGACAATGGATTTTACCGTGGTTGAGTCGGTTGACTATGCAGCGCTGAAAAAAGGACTGAATTTGAAAATTGAAATACAAAAAGCTGAAGACTTTCAGTACCTAATTACCAATATACGCTTATCTGATGATCAGACTAGCGTTAGTGACGAATAAGGGGTAACGATATGATTGAATCCATTATTCGATGGTCTGTAGGTAATCGGTTTTTTGTATTGCTAGCAACAGCAATGGTTGTTGGCATCGGATTGTTTTCACTAAAAAATACGCCGTTAGATGCAATACCGGACTTATCTGATGTGCAGGTGATCATTAAAACCAGCTATCCAGGGCAGGCGCCGCAGGTAGTGCAAGATCAGGTAACCTACCCATTAACAACGGCAATGTTGTCGGTGCCAGGTGCAGTAACAGTAAGGGGGTATTCCTTTTTTGGGGATTCCTATGTTTACGTGATTTTTGATGAAGATACGGATTTGTATTGGGCCCGTAGCCGAGTGTTGGAATATCTAAGTCAGGTCGCCCCTTCATTGCCAGAAAATGCCCGGCCTCAGCTTGGGCCTGATGCAACAGGCGTTGGTTGGATTTATCTCTATGCACTGATTGATAAAACCGGTCAAAACGACATTAGCCAACTACGTAGTCTGCAGGATTGGTTTTTGAAGTATGAACTACAAACTGTCTCCGGTGTGTCAGAGGTAGCGGCTCTTGGGGGTATGGTGAAGCAATATCAAGTGAAAGTGAATCCAGATAAGTTGAGAGCATTTGGCATTCCACTTTCTCATATACAAATGGCGATAAAGCGAGGTAATCAAGAAATTGGTGCATCCGTTGTGGAAATGGCCGAAGCGGAATATATGGTGCGCGCTACTGGCTATATAAAAAATGCTGAAGATCTCGGCAATATTCCTTTGGGTGTCAATGAAAATGGCACGCCATTGTTATTGAGAAATGTTTCTGAAATTGGGGTTGGACCCCAAATGCGACGTGGGATTGCTGAACTTAACGGTGAGGGTGAGACCGTTGGTGGCATTGTTGTTATGCGCTTTGGTGAGAATGCACAGAAAACTATTGAAGGTGTAAAGGCGAAGCTTGAAGAATTGAAAAAAGGTTTGCCTGATGGTGTCGAGGTTGTCACTGTCTATGATCGTAGTGCGTTGATAGAACGTGCTGTGAGTAACTTGGGGTTTAAGCTTTTAGAAGAACTTGGCGTTGTAGCATTGGTGTGCATCGCATTTTTGTTCCATGTCCGTTCGTCTCTTGTTGCTATTTTTAGTTTGCCCGTGGGGATTCTAATTGCATTTATCATCATGTATGCACAGGGCTTAAATGCCAATATTATGTCTCTTGGCGGTATTGCGATTGCGATAGGTGTGATGGTTGATGGCGCCATTGTTATGATTGAAAATATGCATAAACATATGGAGAAGACTCCGTTAACAAAGGAGAACCGTTGGCAGGTTGTCGTTGATTCTGCAACAGAGGTGGGTCCAGCGTTATTTTTCAGTCTGCTTATTATTACGGTAAGCTTTGTGCCTGTCTTTACCTTGGAAGCACAGGAAGGCCGAATGTTCTCTCCACTAGCATTTACTAAAACGTATGCAATGGCTGCAGCGGCAATCTTAGCTATTACCTTGATTCCGGTGTTAATGGGATATTTTATTCGAGGAAAAGTGCTTTCAGAGCGCAGGAATCCCATTAATCGAGTGTTAACGGCTAGTTATATCCCAGTGTTAAAACAGGTGCTACGATTTCCAAAAATAACATTGTCTGCCGCGGTAGTCGTGCTGGCTATTGGTGCCTGGCCTTTGGATAAAATTGGCAGTGAGTTTATACCTGCATTAGATGAGGGTGACTTAATGTATATGCCAATAACCTATCCCGGCATTTCTATAGGTAAGGTTCGTGAATTGCTACAACAAACCGATAAATTAATCAAAACGGTGCCGGAGGTGAAAACCGTATTTGGTAAAGTAGGACGTGCAGAAACGGCAACAGATCCTGCGCCCTTAACAATGATTGAGACCTTTATTCAGTTTATTCCGCAGGATCAATGGCGTGAGGGGGTAACGGTAGAAAGTTTGAGAAAGGAGCTAGATGCTTTGGTGCAATTACCTGGCGTGACAAACTCTTGGGTCATGCCAATTAAAACCCGTATTGATATGCTGGCAACGGGCATTAAAACCCCTGTTGGTATTAAAATTGCCGGTCCAGAGTTAGCCACGATACAGGAGATTGGTCAGCAGTTGGAGGTTATCCTGAAGGATGTTCCTGGAACAGCATCGGTTTATTCTGAAAGGGTTGCTGGGGGGCGGTATATAAAAGTGGATATTCAACGGGAAAAATCCGCTCGTTATGGGCTTAATATTGCTGATGTACAGCAAGTTGTCGCAACGGCTATTGGCGGTATGAATGTAGCGAGAACCGTAGAGGGCCTTGAACGTTATCCGATAAATATTCGTTACCCCCAAGATTACCGTAGCTCTCCAGAGCAGCTGGCGTTACTTCCAGTAGTAACGCCAAGTGGACAGCGTATTGCTTTGGGGGATGTAGCGAACATATTTATTGAAGACGGACCTGCTGGAATAAAAAGCGAGAATGCACGTTTAAATGGCTGGTCATTTATTGATATAGAAGGTGTTGACGTAGGAAGTTACGTTGAAGCGGCTCAGCTGGTGGTTAACAATCAACTGGATTTGCCTGCGGGTTATTCCATCGCGTGGTCAGGTCAGTATGAATATATGCTGAGAGCCAAAGAAAAACTTACCTACGTTGTACCATTAACACTCGCCATCATTGTGATATTACTCTTTATGAATTTTGGCAATTTCGCTGAAGTTGCGATAATTATGGGGACGTTACCGTTAGCAATGGTAGGCAGTATTTGGTTAATGTATTTAGAAGGCTATAACTTCTCCGTCGCAGTGGGTGTTGGCTTTATCGCATTGGCAGGGGTAGCGGTTGAGATCGGAGTCATTATGTTGGTTTATCTTAATCAAGCTTATAAGCAGTTGATAGAGAGCAGTGAGCAGCTTGAGGAAGGTGTCACGGTGGAGGCATTAAAAACTGCGGTCTTGGAGGGAGCAGGGTTGCGGGTTCGACCTGTGATGATGACAGCAACGGCCACAATTGCTGGGCTTTTGCCAATACTCTATGGAACGGGAACAGGATCAGAAGTGATGAGCCGTATTGCTGCACCAATGGTTGGAGGAATGGTTAGTGCTGTGATATTGACATTGCTGGTTGTTCCAGCGGTTTTTTATCTATGGAAAAAGCAATCGCATAGCTAAATTGTAAAGTAGGTTTAAACCAACAGATAGATAAAGCTGGTTTTGAAAAAAGATCAAAAAACACACTATCGAACATGCTTAATGGAAGGGTTTCTAAATGAAAAATAAAATAATATTTGCGATAGTATTTGTATCTATGGTTGTGGTTGAAATGTTGCCAGTTTCTGTGCAGGCAGGTGGTTCTCATGATCATGAAATATCAGGACATGAAATGGTCCAAAAAGAAAACCATCAGCATGCGGGAGAAGGAAGTGCAGTTGGGAAAGCCGGAGTCGAAGCTGATGCTACACAAACCATTCAGGTTGTTACTAAAGATTCTATGCGATATGTATTTTCGCCCGAGCCAGACATAAAGTCGGGGGATATCGTGACTTTCATTATAACCAATGAAGGCCAGGTATCCCATGAATTTTCTATTGGTGATAAAAGTGAGCAGGATACCCACAGAAAAATGATGCAGAATATGCCTGATATGGTCCATGAGGATGGCAATACCATTACGGTTAAACCCGGAGAGACAAAAAAGTTAACGTGGAATTTCAGTGGAATCCCCAAGGGATCACATGATGTGATTGTTGCTTGTAATATACCTGGGCACTTTGAGGCTGGAATGTTCCATAAAATGACAATAAGCCAACAGGGTGTAATGACTAGGACAGAAAAATCTAAGCCAGACAACGAAAAACACCATGATATGGATCCACATGATCATTAATAACTGAGTGTGAACTAGGTGCATCGATAGCTCGACGCTTGCCTTAGGCATATTGTTAAGCCTGAAAATCATTGCGTTAATTGTCTGGTGGTTTTGGTTGTACAAGCAGCAAGGTTGACTTTTGTTTATGCGTGCATTAATCTGCACGCATGGATAGAGAGAAAGCAATTGCACAAAGCCTTGCCAATATAGATAGTGATTTTGTTAAAGCACTTACTGAGCCTGCTCGAATTGAAATTTTGAAATTGCTCATATTACACGGTGCATTGGACGTACAGACGTTAGCTGAAAAGATGCCTCAAGATAGATCGGTGATTTCTCGGCATCTCTCACTTATGAAGAATGCGGGTCTGTTATCAGCTCAGAAAAATGGTCGGCATATGGTTTATAGCGTTGATGGAGAAACTGCACTCAAAAAGTCAGAGCAACTGGTTGAGTCTATTCGTCAATGTTCTGCATTTGGTTGCTGCTAATCTTTTTTTAAGTTATATGTGTGCATATATGTGCATGTACGTTCATTGGTGGGTTTTTTGTGTTTTTGAAGCGACTAAATTATAGATGAGCGTTACCCCTTTGGTGCAGCTTGTTAAGAAATACTCAGTGCAATAGGAGAAATTTCATGAAGCCAACTAATGTGAGTTCGAAGGATTTGGTAGCAGTAGCAAAAGGTGGGGTGTTAGATCGGCGGTCCTTCATACTAAGTGGCTTGGCATTTTCCAGCTCTTTAGCGGTTTCAAATGTAGCGGCTTCTGACAGCGTTGGCGCCAGTAAAATTAATCAATCAATACCGACCTGGATGAAAACTCCGGGAGGAAGTGATACTGAGTACGGTGCACCATCCAAATATGAAAACCATATTAAGCGGAATGTAGCAGAACACACTCCTGAAACATCTATATTTTCTATCTGGCATACACCGATTGAAAATCAACGCGGTATTATCACGCCTAACGGTTTGCATTTTAGTGTAAATCATAATGGGATCCCTGATATCGATCCTCAAAAACATAAGCTAATGATTCATGGTTTAGTTGATAAACCGCTAACGTTTGATATGGAAAGTTTATTACGTTACCCGATGGTTTCTGCTATTAATTTTCTAGAGTGTGCAGGGAATACGGCACCCAATGCAGTATCAGTAACACCGCTTGATCAAACCTGTCAGGGATTGTTTGGGCAAGTATCCGGTGCAGAATGGAGTGGAGTCCCTCTCAAATATATATTACAAGAAGCAGGGTTAAAGCCAACAGCCAAATGGGTCATTGTGGAAGGGGCCGACGGTGGCTCTCACTCCCGAAGTATTCCTGTGTCGAAGTTACTTGATGATGCCATTATTGCGTTGTATCAGAATGGCGAACGCTTGCGTCCATCTCAAGGTTATCCCATGCGATTGTTTGTACCTGGCTGGGAGGGAAATGCCAATGTTAAATGGTTGCATCGTTTGGAAGTTACCGACAAACCCGCTTTTACAAAAGATGAGTCGGGTCTTTATAGTGACATTTTGGATGACGGTAAGATTCAGCGATTTTCTTTCCATATGGATGTTAAATCAGTTATTACACACCCCTCTGGAAAACAAGTGTTACCGGAGAAAAAAGGATTCTATGAAATATCAGGTTTAGCATGGTC
Source organism: uncultured Gammaproteobacteria bacterium (assembly GCA_913063125.1). Taxonomy (GTDB): domain Bacteria; phylum Pseudomonadota; class Gammaproteobacteria; order Pseudomonadales; family Ketobacteraceae; genus 42-54-T18. The sequence goes on from CAJXZM010000038.1 coordinate 16,362, forward strand.
TGGGTATGGAAAAATAAAACAAGTTGAAGTGTCTGCAGATGGGGGCCGAACGTGGGCCCTTGCACAACTAGAGCAGCCTGTATTGTCAAAATCTCTAACGCGATTTCATATACCTTGGCAATGGAAGGGGGATTCAGCGATGTTGTTAAGTCGAGCGACAGATGAACTCGGCAGAGTGCAACCAACACGCGGACAGTGGCGTGAAAAATACGCTAGTTATTCATTTAATCACTATAACGCAATTCAAGCATGGTATATTTCTAGTGATGGGGTGGTGGAGAATAGCTATGTCTAGCCACCGTCTTTATCGATGCTTTGTGAAAAATACTTTGAGTAGTTTATTGTTAGTTGTTGCTCTGTCACAAGCAGCGACTTATGCAGATGCTGCTGACTTCTCTACAGACTTGGGGGAAACGTTATCTGCTTCCGAGCTAAGTGACTATGAGATTACCATCTTTCCAAATGGAAAGAATTTGCCGGAGGGAAAAGGGTCCGTAATACAAGGGGAAAAGCTATATAAAGGTCGTTGCATGATGTGCCATGGCGAGGAGGGTGATGAAGGACCTGCTGCACGATTAAAAGGCAGTGATGGGTGGATAAGTTTTTCTGATCCCCTGCGGATTTTACGAATTAATAAGTATCCCGTGCTATTAATTTCAGTGGGCAGCTTATGGCCTTACGCGACATCGATTTTTGACTATACACGAAGGGCTATGCCGCATTATGCCCCTAAGAGTTTGAATGATGATGAGGTTTATGCATTAACTGCATACATACTTTATTTAAATGATCTGCTTGAAAAAGATGTAGTATTAGACGAGAAAAGAATATTAAACATACAGATGCCTGGTAAAAATCGGAGCATTTCAGCATGGCCAGAGTTTAAATAGTAAGTACTGGCAAATAAGGTGTGATGTTACCTCTTTTTATTATCCGATATTTGTTTGTTGTGGTTATCAATATTATACGATGCCTTGTTGGCGAATCTTCATAGGCCCTCGATTAGGAGGCGGACTTTGTCCGGTCCATTGCTTGAGTGCTTGTCGAAATGCTATGGCTTCGCTGAACTGGAGGTGTTGGGTTATATCTTCAACAGTATGCCCAGGGAGGGTAAAATCATAAGCACGCCCGAGTTTTCATAGTTGCTAGCGTATTGTGATTGCCTGGTCTAGTATAGGATGGTTACGTGCAAAAAACGTACAGCGTTTGTGGGTGATAGAGTCTGCTGTTGAATGAAAATCAATACTCTGTTTCATTCTGTCTGTACGAGTAGTCGTTATGTATACTTAGGTGTGTTATCTCTGTAAATATAGACAGGCACTTTATGATTGTAGTTTGTAAGGCGATTCATAGGGGCCAACACTACAAGCTTAATTGGAGACTTTTGCAATGACCGTACGAAAGTTATTTTTAATTGCAATGATGGTTTTAGTGGTGCTTGCGGTTTTTACGGGTACTTCCTACTTAAAATACACTGAAGCTGTTAGCGGTCAGAAGGCGGCTTTAGATTATCGACACCAAGCATTTTTGTTATCGGAAGAGATGGAGACGGACTCATCTGACCTAACGAATACCGTGCGTTTATATACAGTAACAGGTGAAAAAAAATGGAGAGATTCCTATTTTTACGTACTTGACAAGGCCGCAGGTAAAGTTCCACGAAAGGACGGCACAATAATGGCGTTCAGCGATAAGGTGAAGGCCATGAACCTTACTGAAGTGGAAGAGGGTCATTTGTTGCAGTCGAAAAGTGAATCAGATGGGCTTGTTGTCATCGAAGTTGAAGTGATGGATGCGGTTGATTCTCATACCAAACGATTCGGATATGGTGAAGCGTATATCACCAATAAAACAGACGAATTATCCGCTCAAGCGCTTAGACTTTTTAATGAAGAATACTATCTTTATTTGGGGAAAATCGGTGCAGAAATTACCCAGTTTAACACACTTCTATTTGAACGTGTCGAGAGTAAAATTACGGAAGAAAGTGACAAGGCAGACTTTATGCAAAAGCTATTTTTCTTTTGTTTAGTCACTCTTGTGGTTGTGATGCTAGGGTTTATTATTTATATCAGTCAATTTATTAGGAAGCGTCTAGGTGGGGAGCCAGCCCAGTTGTCCGGTATAGCGAGTGAAATTTCGCAAGGTAATCTGATGATTGAGATTGATTTGGCTGTTGGTGACGATAGTAGTGTGATGTCTTCTATGGTGGTCATGCAGAAAAAATTGATTGACGTGGTTCAGGACATACAAACTAATGCGATACAGATCACTTCTGCGGCCTCTCAAGTAAGTGGAACGGCAAGCTCGTTGAGTGAAGCTGCGAGCGAGCAAGCTGCGAGTGTGGAAGAGACGAGTGCTTCGATAGAGGAGATGGGAGCATCAATAAGCCAGAATAGTGAAAATGCACAAATCACTGATAGTATTGCAAGTGAGTCAGCCATTGCAGCAACTGACGGTGGTGAGGCGGTGTTAGGAACCGTTCAGGCAATGACTCAGATTGCAGAAAAAATCACCATCATTGAAGATATAGCCTACCAAACGAATATGTTAGCACTGAATGCAGCGATTGAAGCTGCAAGGGCGGGGGAGCATGGGAAGGGCTTTGCCGTCGTTGCTTCAGAGGTAAGAAAGCTGGCTGAGCGAAGTCAACTAGCCGCCTCAGAAATAAGCTCGCTAACCGGCGATAGCGTTAAAGTGGCAGAGAAAGCGGGAGCATTGCTGGATAAGATGGTGCCAGATATTACCAAAACGGCCGATTTAGTTCAGGAAATTACGGCTTCATCGGAAGAGCAATCCAGTGGAGTTGGTCAGATTACTAACGCCATGCGGCAGCTTGATAGTGTTACTCAACAAAATGCAGCAGGCTCGGAAGAACTTGCTGCAACGGCAGAAGAAATGCAAGGTTTATCAACTAACTTGCAGGAAGCAGTAGGGTTTTTCCGTTTAACCGGGGGGAAGGGTCAATAATGCCCCTGGCCTACTAACTGCCGCCTCTTACGCTAATTGTTTCTTAGTTATCGTGGTTATTAATATTAAGCAATGACTTGTTGGCGAACCTTTATCGATTCTCGATAGGATGATGGGCTTTGTCCGGTCCATTGCTTGAATGCCCGTCGAAATGCAGCGGCTTCGCTGAACTGGAGGCGTTGGGTTATATCTTCAATGGTAAGCTCACCGGATTCTAGGTAGTTACATGCTCTGTCGAGTCTCGCGTCTTTTAATAATTCAGTGTAGGTGACATTAAGACCTTTTAGGCGGCGTTTAAGTGTGCTCTTTGATGTGTGGAAATGATTGGCAACATCATCAATATTCGGGTATCCAGTTTCTCGTTGACGAATATATTGCGATATCAACGTCAGAATCCCTTCATTGTCACCAAGTTCTCGCATTAAGTTAGAGGATCGAGATTTAATTTCGTGAATGATGGCTGGGTTTGATGATGTTAACGGTGTGTCCAATAATGAAGGGTGACACGTTATTTGATGTCGATGTGTATTAAATCGAACGTTGTCATTTAGTATTTTATAATATTCATTTTCGTATTCTGGGGCTGCGTAGTTAAATTCAAAAGTGCAGTCCATAACTGTTTTTTTGGTCGCTTGTAAGAAACAGTGATAGAGAGTAGAAAACAATACCTCTATAAAGAATCGTTGCACATCACCACCTTCAAAGGCCGGAGTACAGGTAACATGTGCTGCGTTAGAATTTCTTATTATTTCCATTACAGTGATAGGAGAGATTAATTTTTTATAGGTTATTATAATATCTAACGCTTCACCGACGGTGTTACAGGCTAATGACCCTAATCCAACCGAACCGTGACCACTAAACATTAACCGCCTGCCAAAATGTAAGCCTAGTGCGGGATTGTTAAGTTTATCAATGCAGGCTTTAATAAGCGATTTGTATTGGTTGTAACTAACCTTTGATGAAAAATCTTTCTCTAGCTCTTCGTCAAGCCCTGTTAAGTCTCTCAGCTCAGCGATGTTTAAGCCTTCTTCACCAGCATAACTCAAAAGTGCTTTAGGGTGGTTGTGATAAAAGATTATAGGGTCATTAGACTGAATGATTTTCATGACATTATTCCTATCGCTTTCCCTTGTTGTCGGGAGTATTGTTGTTGTTTTGTATACGATTGATGCTTTTGTCAATGGTTGAGCTGATATGTCCCTCTAATAAAGCACAATTCCCGTTAGTGTGTTGGTTTTACTGGCAGGTTAAATGTGGCCGCCAATATTAATTGGGCTGATATGTCATATGTGAGACTGAAGTACCAATATATAGTTTGTACCTATCTAGTCAAGCCCCAGATGTTGTGCTTTTTGCAGTCTAATTGGGTGCGTGAATAATAATAATAAAATAATGAAGTGCTAACCCGTCTAATTTCAATGAGTTAGATGTGGCAAGGACCTAATAATAATGAATAAAAAAATGTTACTTCAATTGTTGGAATTACGTAATGCTAGTCAATTACGGACTATTCCTAAAATGCGCTCTGGTTTTTGTAGAAAGGCGTTGTCGTCTGCTTTGGTAGCGCTTGCCGCTGCGGTATCTGCGACGAGTGTTAATGCCCAGCTAATGCAAAATCTATCACTTGCAAACCCTAAGGCGCTTGCGTTAGGGCATGCGGTTACCGCAGATCCACCGGGGATTGACTCTATTCACTTCAACCCTGCTGGATTGGCGAAAATTCGTGGCAGGCAGCAACAAACTAAAATACTCGCTGCCCATATGTCATTTATGAGTAAAACGGGTGAGCAACAGAACACGCAGGCAGTGAGAGACGCATTTGATACGTTTAATGATGCAGCGCTAGCGCAAGACCCAGATGCAGTTCTTGTTGATTTTCCTGATGATGATCAAGCGGGTATAAGTGCAACAGCGACACAACCTATGTTGATTTTACCTTTTGCTGGTATGAATGAAGTTCCCGTGATATTGGCGCCATTTGGTGGAATTGCGATAGAAGACCCTCACCACGGCTGGACGTTTGGTACAGCTGTGTATACGCCGCTTGGAATGGGCTTTGCGCGAGACAGGGATAAGGACCCAGGTTCATATCAAGGATATCAAACGGCGCTTACACGCTTAACGTATTTTTCACCTACGATTGGCGTGCAGGTTACCGATACACTTTCTGTTGGTGTTGGTATTAACTTTTCCTGGCAGGGGTTTGGTACAAAAACAAAATTCAGAGCTCCAGATCAAACAATTATATTCCTAAATCGATCGGAGAATGCTTTAGCTCCCATTTTGAGTGGAGAAAGCGATGCAGCAGATGGTATTGATGCAGGTATTTTAGGCGCATTTGATAATATCGGTGATTTAGAAATCGAAGCAACTGACCCATTGTCGCTAGGGTTTAATTTTGGATTGTTATGGGAACCAACGCCTTGGATTTCATTTGGTTTGGTATATCAATCAGAAACAAAAGCAGACATGGAAGGTGATTTTAAGATGACGTATGAAGATGCGTTTCTTGGAACAACTATTGGCTTAAAACCTTTGTCTTCTTTATTTGTTGCACTAGATGGTGCGGAGTTTAACGCGCAGCGTGTAGAAAAGGGGCATATTGAGGTTGAAATGATTCAGCCACAACATATAGCTTTGGGAACATCAATACAGCTGTTGCCAAATATAAAAGTTAACGTTGATATGAAATGGGTTGAGTATAGCAAGTGGGAGGATCTCACTATTTCATTTGATCAAAATGTTGATTTTCTTAATCTCGCGAGTATTGTGAATACGCTTGCTTTTACTGATACTGATAGTGCGGACCCTAATGAATTACGAATACCTCGTGGTTATGAAGATGTTCTTTCGTGGGCGTTTGGTGTTGAGTATCAAGCAAATGACAGTTTGGTTTTACGATTTGGGTATGAGCCACGAGGAAGTGCGGTACCAGATGACAAAGTAGACTTTTTGTTTCCAATTGCTGATGCAAATTTATATTCATTTGGGTTTGGATATCAGATAGATTCAGAATCTAGAATGGACTTTGCAATAGCCTATCTTGTATCAGAATATGAAGCAGATTTGAGTGTAACAGTGGATGAGGATGGAAAGGAAGTTGCGAGTAACGCATCGACAAATGCAAACTCGATAACGCCGGGTGATGTTATTTATAATCCTTACGCATACTTACCAATAGAAGGTAAAACAGAAGCTTATTTAATAACACTCAGTTATGACGAAAAATTCTAACCAGTTATACGTCCCAAAGCGTAGCCCCGCCTAGTGCGGGTTTTTTTGTGGGTTAGAATTGTATATAGAGTCTTTATCATGACCTTCGGGAGTTAATTTAGGAATTGAATAACCCTACCAATCAAGTTGTTTTTCCGATTGGAAAGGCTGTGAGATGTTACCTATACTCAGTTTTTAGCCGTAGAAAGAGGATTGGGTTGTGAGGAATTCTAGAGTTCGCTGTTTGGTGGCTTTTACTTTTTACTTCAGTTTTATGCAGGTGCTTCTGGCACAACCAATCGACAGCGCCCCTTTACCATCGTCTGAGTTAATAAAAGCCCTGCAGTCAGGCGGCCACATTATTTATATGCGTCACAGTCAAACTGATCATAAACAAAAGGATCAGGGGGCGACTAGCTTGGAACATTGTGATCTACAAAGGAACTTGTCTGTAGCTGGTCGAGAGATGGCGCAAAGCATAGGTAGTGCTATAAAACGGTTGAATATACCTATTGAAGATGTACTAAGCAGCCCTTATTGTCGATGTAAGGATACGGCAAAATTAGCATTTGGTGATTTTAAAATTGAACCCAATTTACAGTTTTCATTTTCTAAAAATGACAAAGAATCTAAGAAGTTAGGGGAGAAGTTATACGAGATGATGATGAGTGATTCGAATCATGCATTAAATTCGGTTTTTGTAGGGCATACGTCAAATCTTCGAGATGGTCTCGGTGTTTGGCCAAAGCCAGAGGGAGCCGTTGCAATTTTTCAAAAACTGGAGGGGAGAATTATTTATAAAGGTTTGATTAAACCGAACGAATGGCCAATCTTATAGGAGCGTTTAAGTCAGTATGTTTCGTCATCTATCTCTTCGTGGCCGTTTTCTTTTTGCACCCTTAGTCTGTGTGTTATTGACGTTGTTTTTGTTTTTTGCCAGTAATGTTGTCAATCACTCCAGCAATGAAACGCTAAAGCAGTTGAGCGATAGTAATTTACCTCGCATGACTGAAATCAGTGATATCAGTATTCGCTTAACGAACAATCATTCATTGTTCTCATCTTTGCTGATTTCAGCTCTTGACGACCCCGATGAGGAGCGGATTTATCTTGAGGGGCGGAGTATTCTTAATTCACTTTATGAACTTGAAGAAAAGGTTAGAATAAACTTACTAGAGTCTGATGCCTTGCTCATTAATGGTGAAGATGTATTGCAAAAGATTGGTTTGGCCTTTAAGCAATACCGTGAGGCGTGTGTTGGGGGGCTTGAGTTATCAACGGTTGATGCCGCTCTTGCGAGGGTCGAATTGATTAATGCGACTCAAACTCTTGTTGATTTGAATGGTTTTTTTCTCATACTTTCCAATTATTACGGAAATAAGCTATCTATTAGTACTGATTTAATTGACGGGGCACTAGCTGATAATGTGCAATTGACAGCTGTGGCTGTTTCTTTGTTGTTGATGATGATTTTTGTCGCACTCTATTTTTCAAAAAAAATGAGCCAAGATTTAGAGCAAGTTAATCAGGCTCTCATTGATCTTTCCAATGGTCGGGGGATAAAGTATCTACCAAAGAATTCAGATGGAGATATGCAGCAACTAACAACCGCTGTGTATGCGTTTGAGGAGGCTTTAAGGCAAAGTGAAGTGCAGCAATTAGAGTTAGATAAGGCGCTCCGGGATCTTCAGCAACAAAAGTTTGCTCTTGATCAGCATGCTATTGTTGCTATCACTAATGTTAAAGGAGATATTACTTACGCAAATAAGCGTTTCAGTGAGATATCTGGGTACAATATAGAAGAGCTGCTGGGGAAAAATCATCGCTTATTAAATTCGGGAAAACATGATTCTTCATTATTTACCGAAATGTATAAAACAATTTCTAAAGGGGGGGTGTGGCATGGGGAGCTATGCAATAAAAATAAAAATGGAGAGCTTTATTGGGTTGATACTACAATCGCTCCTTTTATGGGAGATGATGGCAAGCCGGTAAGCTACATCGCAATTCGAACGGATATTACCACGAGTAAAGACGTTGAAATTGATTTGCTGGTCGCGAAAGAAGCCGCGGAAGCTGCTGTTATAGCAAAAAATGAATTTCTGGCGACGATGAGTCACGAGATTCGTACTCCTATGAATGGTGTTTTAGGTATGTTGGGTTTATTACTTAATATGTCACTCAGTGAAGAGCAGGAGCGCCGCGCCAAACTAGCCCAAGTTAGCGCTAAGTCACTACTTGGTCTAATAGATGATATCCTTGATTTTTCTCGAGTAGAAGCCGGTAAGCTTGATTTCGAGGCATTGGATTTTGATCTTAGGTATTTGCTGGGGGAGTTTGCTGAAACGATGGCCCTGAGAGCGGGCGAAAAAGGCCTAGAGTTAATCGTTGATTTAACGGGTATGGATGACCCCATGGTGGTTGGTGACCCAGGACGCGTCAGACAAATACTGTCCAATTTGGTGGGTAACGCCATAAAGTTCACGGAAGCTGGTGAAATCTTGATTCGGGCTTCTATGGAAAAAAATGTTGATGGCGACTCTGTTTTACGTTGTTCAATTAAAGACACAGGAGTCGGTATCCCACCACATCGCCTTGAGTATCTTTTTGATATGTTTACCCAAGTTGATGCTTCAACAACGAGAAAGTTTGGCGGCACTGGGTTGGGATTGTCCATAGCGAAAAAACTTTGCGAGTTAATGCATGGTGATATATCAGTTGATAGCACATTAGGTGAGGGGTCAGATTTTGAGTTTTTCATCACGCTAAAATCCAGTGAGCACTCTATACCGGAGGTGCCGGATATTGACATTAGTAAACTCCATATATTAGTGGTTGATGATAACGCTACTAATCGGGAGGTGGTTCAAGCACAGCTACTTCGCTGGGGGGCTTCAGTTGAACAAGCAGATAGTGCCGAGGCAGCTTTAGAACTTATGTCTATACAGGTAGAGGAGGGCCGTGAGGTACCGTTTGATATAGCCATTGTTGATATGCAGATGCCTGATATAGATGGTGCAGAGTTTGGTAAGAGGGTTAAAGGCAACGCTCAATACAACAACGTTAAGTTAGTAATGATGACTTCTATGGCTCATCGAGGCGATGCGTGTTTTTTTGCGGAGCTTGGGTATGATGCTTACTTCCCCAAACCCGTTACCACTGAGGACCTATTTAAGGCGCTGACGGTTGTTGACAGCGATAGCCAGAACCTACTGGTTACTAGGCATTCTTTAGGTGGAATTGATAATGTCGAAAGTAAAATTATTCCCCTGCCTGAGTTGATAGCCTCCCGTGCGTCTATGACTGCGGAGCATGTTCGGATTTTGTTGGTTGAAGACAATGTGATTAATCAGGAAGTTGCCCGAGGAATATTGGAGGATCTGGGGTTTGATGTTGATATTGCCGCTGATGGTGCGCAGTGTATTGAATCGTTGAAGCAAAACGTTGGGTCTACAGCTTATCAGTTGGTGTTAATGGATTGCCAAATGCCTATCATGGATGGCTATAAAGCAACCCGGGAAATTCGAGAAGGGAATGCAGGTGCTGTGAATCAATACATACCTGTCATCGCTATGACTGCAAACGCAATGAAAGGAGATAGAGAAAAATGTCTTGCTACTGGTATGAATGATTATCTGAGTAAACCGATAGATGAAGGTGGTTTATTGAAAAAAATAAATAACTTATTGTATAAAGAAAAAACAAAACTTCAAACCCCTGAGAATCAACAAACGCCAGATAACCCCACCGTTACTGAAATAACAGCAAACCCTGGGTCAGTATCGGATATATGGGATAGACGGGAGGTGCTTAGCAGGTTAAGAGGGAAAGAAGATCGGTTGTTAAAAATAATGGGGCTATTTGTAAAAAATGCTCCCCTTATGATTAAATCAATAGAAAGTGCTATTGCGATGGGCGACTTGCAGCAAGTAAAAATACATATCCATTCACTTAAAGAACACTCAGTGCTACCCAGCTTTATCGAGTGGTTGTTCAAATGGAGAGTGCAGCCATTGGCAGTGATATGCCTTCGGTAAAGTCCTTGTACCCTGAATTGCTAAAACAGTATCTGATTTTTTCGAAAATGATAGAGGAAATGACATAAATAACATGCCACTCCCTCAATAAATCCACAGTATACGTGATGCAGTGTGTTACTACTGTTTGATTAGCCTTGGTTAATAGAAGAACTTTTTTCGTCAATGGTTTGATTGATTTTATACTGAAGGTATATCGCGGTACCAAAAAATGTTAACACTGGATTAATTGGTTTGCCTGCTGCTTCAGATAAGCGGTTCTTAAAGGTGAATAGCATTACTAAATAGCTAACAAAATACACTAAGCTGAAACTAATGTTTGCTATGTCCAAAAAATCATTGCCCGGATAAAACTCTACAGCGATAGATGCGCTGGTTGATAGTGCTATTGAGGCCAAAAACACGTTGATCGTAGTGCTTGATATCTTGGTATTATGAAAGGTATTAAGAGTATTTGCTCGGCTGTATAGCCAATACAATGTATATAATCCAAAGGTTACAACGGTAATGCCCAGCACTCCCCACGCTGTAAAGCGATTGAAGTTATCAATTCCATTGGCGTCATTTTCATTTAGAACTTGCGACGCCGGCGTTTCGTAAACATTCCCTGATTCAGTTTTCATTTAGATCCTATTAAGTTGAAAGCTATGATGGATTAGACGATAACTATAGCTGAATGCCTATCAGTGTAGGACTACTTTTGTAAAAAATAGCTTACTTTGATGTGGCCCAGGTAGTGTTTTTTACTTAGGGTGAGAGGTGCAGGGAGCTGTTTGCATTGGTGTTAATTGCTTGGATACGGTCTAGATATTAAGTAAATTAAAATCAAACTTGCTGTATTAATCTCTCAATGAGATATCGCAACTAATTCATTTTGTAAAAAAATATTACAAAATAGCGAAGATAGTTTTTTGGGACTGATAAAGCCGGAGCTAAAATTATTCGCTGAATTAGCTGTGAGTAATAGCGACATTGCTACAGTGTTTAATATATTAAAACAAGTAGATTCTTCCGGCGTTGCAGCCGTGGGTTTGGCTACCGTAGAAGCACGCTTCACATTGTTAATTGATGAAAAGGTAACGATTTTACGTATTTTCTTGATGGTATTGATGGAGTTTATCGTAAGCCGATTGCAGTGAGTTTTCTCCACGGACTGGTTTCCATTAGCGTCGGAAGTCTCTACATTATCAATATCGCTTTGATTGTTGCTTTTATCTATACCTTCTGAATCGCTGCCAGAGCCATTGCAGCTGCTGATAAATATGAGGTCGAGAGATAGAATGACCAGCGATATGCTTTTGTATGTACTACCCATGTTTGTACTCTTCACATTAGGCACCAGTGTTAATATTGTTTGCTGCCGCCTTTTTTGCGATTGCTTAGTGTACCCTTTGGTAAAGCATCATCAAGGCCTTTGATCATTGAGTAGTTACGGTAAATCGTGTTTTGTTCGGGGTTTTTTGTCTCCAGAACAGGTAGAATTACACCTCAGAATAACTTGCGAAGTAATACATAAAATATGATTACTAATATAGCGATACAATTGGCGAAGCAGCCTAAAGAGTTTGTATGACGCAATGCGTGGATTTTATTGTAGTGGGTTCCGGTATGGCTGGGGCATCTGTCGCTTATGAACTGTCAGAACGAGGGGCATCAGTAACCGTCCTGGAAGCAGAAGAGTACGCGGGCTACCACACAACGGGGCGTTCAGCTGCATTTTATATGGTGGGCTATGGTAATGATGTCGTTCGTGGCATTACATTAAGCAGTGAAGATTTCTATAATAATCCACCGGTTGGTTTCTGTAATTACCCCTTGTTAAAACCTCTCGGAGCAATGTACATTGCAAAATCAGAGCAGCTACCGCAGCTCTCCGCTGTCCATCACCAGGTAAGCCAGGTGTTGGGCAATGTTGCTTTGGTGGATGAAGCATTTGTTTACGATAAAGTTCCAGAGCTGAAGCCTGGTATCGACGCAGGGTTTTGGGAGCCTAATTCTCGAGAAATAGATGTCGCAAGTTTATTGGAGGGTTATATTAAACTCGCAAAACGGTCTGGTGTAGCGTTTGTCTATAATGCTGGGGTTACTGGTCTGGACCGGGAAGGAGAGCAGTGGCGAGTAGAAACGGCGAAGGGTGCGTATATCGGAAAAAATATCGTAAATGCTGCGGGAGCATGGGGGGATAAGCTTTGCGCTATGGCGGGAGCGCAGCCAGTTGGTTTGGAGCCTAAAAAGCGAACAGTGTGTATTGCTAAAGCTCCTGAAGGCCTGGAGGTTCATCGGTGGCCTTTAACCATCGATATCGATGAAACGTTCTATTTTAAGCCTGAGTCTGGCAATATCCTGATCACACCGGCGGATGAAACCCCCTCAGAACCTATGGATGCCTACCCTGATGATATTGATGTGGCGATCGGGGTGGCTAGGTTTGAAGAAGCAATGGATGTTAAAGTAACAACATTAAAACGTCAGTGGGCAGGGTTGAGAACCTTTGCACCTGATCGTTCGCCTGTTGTTGGTTATGACACATCAGTGACGGGTTTTTTCTGGTTAACAGGTCAGGGTGGTTACGGGATTCAAATGGCCCCAGCACTTGCTAAATTGGCGGCGTCGCTTGCGCTTGGAGGTGGCGTTCCAGATTCCATGAAAAAGTACGACGTTAGTGCAGAAGCAATTAGCCCCGCACGTTACCAGTTATTAAAATAATATTGAGGTGAAACATGGCAGGTTCATTACAAGACCAACTGCTTAAAGCTGGCTTGAGTAACAAACAAAAAGCGAATGATGCAAAAACACAGAAACATAAGCAATCAAAAAAACAGCGTAAGAGCAACGAGGTTTTTGTTGATCAGAATAAAGTAAATGCAGAAAAGGTACGTCAGGAAAAGTTGGAACGTGATAACACGCTGAATCAACAAAAAAAGCAGGAAGCTGAAGCGAAAGCAGTACATGCACAAATTAAGGATATGATAGAGCAAGCGAAGGTTGCGAAAGGCGACGGTGATATTGCCTACAATTTTGTTCATAATAAGAAAGTGAAGAAATTATACCTTAGAGAAGATGCTTCTCAGGGGCTGAGCAAAGGTCAGCTTGCGATAGTGTTTATTGAGGATAACTACCAGTTGGTGCCAACAGCGGTTGCTGAGAAAATCCGTCAACGGAATGAGCAATGCGTGATTGTGTGTAATGAGAATGAGACCGAAGTTGACGACGATGATCCGTATGCTGATTTTCAAGTGCCTGATGACCTAATGTGGTAAGGTCTAATTTAATCTGCATTGGCTATACATGTTAGGTGGCGAGATGAGGGGGAGCTTCTAAACTTAAAGAATTACGTCTTTTTGGTGTTGCTTCCTATGAAAAAAATATTGTTAGTCGAAGATAGTGCTGTTGTTATTAAAGTCATCAGGCATATGAGTAAGGGTCAGACTGACTTGCAATTCGACATTGCACAGTCTTTTGCGGAAGCTAGGGCTTTCATAGAAAGTAATGGAAGCGATGCTTATCGCACGGCTGTGGTGGATCTAAACCTTCCTGATGCACCGAATGGCGAGGTGGTTGACTATACACTTAGCTTATCCATCCCAACCATAGTATTAACAGGCAGTTATGATGAACATCTACGTGATCAAATGCTTGAAAAGCCTATTGTGGATTATGTGGTTAAAGAAAGCCGCTTTTCCTACGAATATGTTTTGAAATTAATCCGGCGACTAGAAAAGAACCGTAGCATCAAAGTCCTCGTTGTAGATGATTCACCGACATCGAGAAAGTTCGTGCGATTAATGTTAGAAGTTCATCAGTATATTGCGCTTGAGGCTGAAAACGGCGAGCAAGCACTGAATATGTTAAATCAAGACTCAGCTATAAAAATGGCTATTATTGATTACAATATGCCTGTGATGAATGGGTTTGAGTTAATCAAAAATATACGTCGAGATGTGTCCAAGAATAACCTTATTTTAATTGGGTTATCCGCATATGGTACTAAGGGTATGTCGGCAAAGTTTATTAAAAATGGCGCAAATGACTTTCTTGCCAAGCCTTTTAGCCACGAAGAATTCTATTGTCGAATGATGCATAATATTGAAGCTATCGAGCTGCTAGAGTCCATAGAGCATGCCGCCTACCATGATTATTTAACGGGTGTGCATAACCGACGTTATTTTTATGATCAAGCCGCATTGATGTTGGCAGATGCGCAGGAAAAAGGCGTTCCTGTGTGTGTGGCGTTATTGGATGTGGATTATTTTAAGGCAATTAACGATCAATTTGGCCATGAGGCAGGGGACCTTGCATTAATTGAGGTTTCAAGGTTAATGGAGAAAGCGTTTGGTCGCTTTTTGTTTGCTAGGGTTGGTGGAGAGGAGTTTGCAGTTTTAATGAGCGGGCTGAACCTTGAAAAAGCGGGATTGTTGGCAGAAAATATTCGAGAGATAGTGGAGGACAGTATTATTATGCTGGATGGAGGCAGTACCAGCGTGACAGTGTCTATAGGGTTGGTCGCTGACCAGCAGCATTCATTGGATGAACTTGTGAATGAGGCCGATAAGTTGTTGTATATGGCGAAAGACCTAGGCCGAAATCGCACTGAAGTCTCAACCTGTTAGCCAGATCAAATCTTTAATAAATTACCAAATGATACCTTGCTCGGAGAGATTGCTTCTGGCACATTAATGCCTTGGTTATGATATGAGCAGTCAGCTCTATGGATGGCAACCTGATGGCATTAGAAAAACAAATACAGCAATGGGAGCACATGCTCGCGGGTTTTCCTTATAGTGTCTATATCGGTGATATGAATACTCGACAAGTGATTGTGTTTCCGCAGCATTCTGTACCAAGGCCATCCTATCAACACAATACATCAAGCGTATCGGTGATTTCCTTTGAACAGTGGTATTTAGCATTTTCTGAAGAAGAGCTGGGACAGTTGCGAAAGGACATTGTGGGGGTTGTACAAAGTGCCGTCTCAACGGTTGTGTCACCTGATACCTCTACGGCACTGGAACGTGTCTATCGGATGAGTGACCAAAATGGTGACTGGGGATATTACCATCACTGTATAAAGCGGTATTTCGGCAGGGCCATGGTAGGACAGAGTAGTGACAACTGTTTTATCGGAGTTGTCAGGGAGGTGTCAGATGCCTTTCAGCAAGGTTGTCAGTTGCGCGATAGCGAGGAACGATATCGGTTGTTGGCCACCAATTCAAAAGATCTTATTTGGACAACAGACACGCATTTTAACCTCACCTATATAAGCCCTTCTGTAACGGAGGTGACTGGTTATTGTTTTGAAGACATGCTGTTTTCACAGCAGCCAGCATTTTTCTCCCCTGATACTAACGATAAAATCCATGAAGTGTTTAGGGAACACTTTCACCTTCAGTCGCCGGATGATGAACCTGCATGCCCCGTCACGCAATTTCATGTTTTAGAGCGTAAGTTGCAATGTGCTGATGGTAGTGAGCTAGATGTCGAGATGCAATTGTCTGTGTTGTATGATGATGCTGGAGGGATAAAGGGCGCGTTAGGTGTTGCCAGAAACGTTACTGAAAGAAAGGAAATAGAAAAAGAGCAGCGTTTATTGTCGACGGCGTTTGAGGCAAGTGGTGAGGCCATTTTTATTACTGATGACAGCGGTGTGTTAATGCGGGCTAATGAAGCTTTTTATTCCACCACCGGGTATCAGCCTGGTCAGGCTATGGGCCGATACTGTGGTTTTTTATGGCCTCAGCCACAAGATAGGTTGTTGTTTCTATCAGTGAAAGATGCGATTGAATCCAGCAATTTGTGGCGTGGCGAGTGTGATTATGCTACAGGTGAAGGAGTATTAAGGCCAAGTTTTTTGAGCTTTAGTGCTACCCGAGATAAGTATGGTGATGTCACTCATTATGTGGGGATTTTTCTTGATACGGCCGACAAGAAATCCAGTGAAGAAAAGATTCGACGATTAGCATATTTTGATTCGTTGACGGACATTCCTAACCGCAGTTTATTTAACGAACGGTTAGAGCGTACTATTCAATGTGCAGAGTTAGAAAATTCTTCTGCCGCGGTATTGTTTTTGGATCTGGATCGATTTAAACCGGTGAATGATTCCCTTGGTCACGCAGCGGGCGATCAATTGTTGAAATGTGTTGCCGCACGACTACAGGAAAGCATTCGAGACGTAGATACTGTTGCAAGAATGGGAGGTGATGAATTCGCTATTGTGCTTGGCAATTTAGCCAGTGTTGAGGCCGCTGAAGAACTCGTAATCCAGACAGCGACACGAATTATATCTCGGTTTATTCAGCCATTTTTGATTGAAGGGAGAGAGGTGTTTACCTCTGCGAGTGTGGGGGTTGCTGTATTTCCTTGTGATGGTACGGCGGGAGACGAACTTTTACGTAACGCTGATATAGCGATGTACTCAGCCAAAAAACTTGGAAAAAACAATTACCAGTTTTATGATCAGGTAATGAATGCTCAAGCAGTGGAGCGCCTTTTTATTGAAAATGCGATGCGAAAGGCACTGACAAATGAAGAGTTTTGTTTGCATTTTCAGCCACAATATCAAGTGTCAAACGGTGTTATGTCTGGTGTTGAAGTGTTACTTCGTTGGCAGCATCCCAAATTTGGCACACTATCACCGGCACAATTTATTGAATTGGCGGAAGAAAGTGATCTAATAACGCCTATTGGCGAATGGGTATTTGAGACAGTATGTAAGAAAATTCAAAAATGGAATGTTGCTGGTATATTGCCTCCTAGGATTTCTATCAATGTCTCCGTGGCACAATTTAAGCGCAGGCATTTTGCGGATTGGGCGTTATCTATTATGGAGCGCTATAACACACCTGCAAACCTGCTTGAATTGGAAATAACTGAATCGGTGTTGATGGAGGACGTAGAACATACGCTAAATGTTTTAAAGGCATTTAAATCTGCGGGGTTACGAATTTCGGTAGACGATTTTGGTACTGGCTATTCGTCACTGAGTTATCTAAAGAAGTTCCCTATAGATACATTGAAAATTGACCGAGAATTTGTGAAGGATATTGATACCGACAAAAGCGGGGCAGAATTAACCTTGGCGGTAATTGCCATTGCTAAAAGTTTAGGGCTAGGTGTTATTGCAGAGGGTGTTGAAACTAAGGAGCAGCTTAGTTTTCTTAGTAAACATAAATGTGATGAAGTACAGGGTTTCTATCTTAGCCCTGCACTTGCGGAGAATGATCTTTTGGAATTAATGGTTTGTGAGGTGGAGAACTAGACGTTAAAGCTTAACTGACACCGGTATGCCCGAACCCACCTTCGCCACGATCACTTTCACCGAACTCATTAACAAGAGAGAATTCCGCCTGAATAACCGGTAGAAAAACCATTTGAGCGATTCGATCTCCTGAATTGATTTCAAATGTTGTGTTGCCTCTGTTCCAGCATGAGATGAAAAGCTGCCCTTGATAGTCAGAATCAATAAGGCCTACCAGGTTGCCTAAAACAATACCGTGCTTATGACCAAGTCCGGATCGAGGGAGGATGGTTGCGGCCATGTTTTGATCTGCAATATGTATAGCAATACCTGTGGGGATTAGCTCAGTTTGGCCAGGCTCTAAGGTAATGGTTGAATCTACACATGCTCTAAGGTCTACGCCGGCAGAGCCGTTAGTCGCATAAGAAGGGAGGGGGATTTCATCACCGATTCGAGGGTCTAGAATTTTGAATTCTACTTGTTGTTTCATCTTTTACTCTGTTTAGCTAGGCCTAGGTATAAGCGTTGGCGGTTGAGTAGGATAATACCCTAAACCTCAAATACTTTGGAGCTATAAGTTAGTCCCAGATTCCAAAAATCGATTTAAATCCACCTTCAAATAAGCTCTTCCTTTCCTCAAGTTCCAAAGGTACACGAACATCATCACTTGTGGTTGGAAGCGCTCCCGGTTCAATTGCTGGAGATGTTGTAGGTTCAGCAGGGACGTCGCTTTCGGTGTTGATTGATGTAGCGCCTTCTAGGCTTCCTTCTTTTGATGGTGTTTGGTCGCCTGATTGGAAGTTACGCTCTTGTTCTTGTATATAGGCAATATCTTGAAGTCGAGCGATAGAGAATAATGTGTTCGCTTGAAGGTTTTTTACATGCCGTTGATGTTGAGTAATGATATTTATTGCAATTGATTTTAGGTAAGAGCGATGATGAAGGATAGCTCTGAGCGATTTTTCTTGTAGCTGGTTGAGGCGTTTGTCCAGTTTGGCAATGCGTGTTTTAAATTCACCGTAGTGCTCAAGGTGTGTTCCGCGTGCAGCGATAACACGTTGGATGCGCTGCTCTAACAATTCAAGCTGCCCTTCAATAAACACCTTGTCTTTGGTTCTTTCCCAGCGGCGTTCGATGGCTGTTTCATTAAGATCCCACATCAGCACGCCTCTTATTACGCGAAAACGGTCTCGTTCAGCATCATAATCTGGAACGTTGGGAAGTTTTGCTAAATTGACTTCTAATGAATCTAGTCGTTCAAGTAAGTTGGCCTGATTGTCGGTAGCCGTAATGGTTAGATCATTTTTGGCAATGGCGGTATTCAGGCGTTGGGTGAAATCAACGAGTTTTTCGGTTCCTTCGAGTAGAAGTTTTCGAGCCTCTTTTACCTCCTTCTCCGCTTTGGGGGATAATGTATTAAGGCGATCAATATTACTTTTAATCATTTCATCAAATACAGGTAACTCTCTCTGCCAACGGTTAAGCAGTTGTTTTAGTCGCTGGAGTTCACGGTAATTGCGAAAGCTCTCTTGGAATTCATGGCTCGCGTAAAATTGATACAGGTAATTTGAGAGCTTAGTTTGGGGTAAGTTGAATCTGCTAACTTCATCCAGCGGGTCGAATGAGAAGGAGACTGGTGGCGTTAAACTGTTGATCCAATCAGATTCACTGATAACTAGCTGTAAGTCATTGAGACGCTCAAATTCATCATGATAATGCTCGTTAGCAGCACGGTAGCCATTTAGCGCATCTTGAAGGGCTCCAGCTTTTTCATAAATCAATGGTAAATTCAGTAAAACCTCTTGTACTGCAGGATCTGATGGGTTTCTTGAACTGAGTTCCTGCCACGGAGCAAGAGCTCCCACAGGGTCGTCATCTCGTAAAAAGCCCCACCCTAAGCCGAGTAATGCGGTGTTAGCCGATGGCCCATCCAATTGTATTGATTCAAAGGATTTGCGAGCTTTTGCCCAGTCTTCACTTTTTAGATGGTTACTACCAAGGGCGAGCGCCGCTCTATCCTTAAGTGCCGCTGTTAAGTTGTTTTTCCCGCGCGCACGTGCTCTAAGTACTTCGTGGTATAATTCTTTGGCTTTTTCAGGGTTGTCTAGCGCGTTATGTGCAGATGCCAGATTAAATTTGGCAAATTGTGAGAAGCCTTTCTTATTCCTGATTTTGTTGAGGTGTACTAGTGCGTCCTTTAGGTCGCCTTGCGCAATGAAGCTCTGGGCAAGTAGAAGTCTAATATCATTTTTAAGCGAGGAGTGGGGTTCCTTGATATGGGACTGAAGGATGTTAATCGTTTTATTATAGCTGCCCCGTTTATAATAAACCTCACTTAAATGGTACCAAACCTTGTTCCGCACGGACTTGGCGGTGGCAGATTTAAGTAGGCTACTAAAAATAGTTTCTGCTTCATCTAGCATGCCGTAATTGACATAGAGGGAACCGAGTAGTACCTGTGTTTGAGCTTTATGGTGTTTAATAAGCCCCTTTTTCTCGGCAATCATGGCTTTCGATATGGCGGTGAAATATTTTTCCTGGTAGTAGTCAAAGAGAAATTCGCCGTAAGCGAGGTCCTTCACAGGGTGAGGGTTGTCTAGGCGAACAGAATCTTTTTCTGCTTTCGCCGATGCAATAGAAGAAGCGACCATAAGTGATAGCAGGACGAGCAAGGTTGCTCGAAATGGTTGCTTGTGCAACCTTCTAAAAAATAGTGATAGGGCTGCTGTTTTTTTGTGACACACTAGAAACATTAATCCCACTCTTTAAGCTGAAAGAGCGGTTGTTGGCGCAGAGTGTCACCTTGGATTTTCAGTTCAACATACTTGGTGCCAGATTTTTTGGTAAAATCAATGCTAACCGCTCGACGAAAGTCTCTTTTTTCCGGACCTTGACCTGTGATAACGGCTACCAGTTCGTGCTCGCCGGTGGATAGGTTGCCTGTATATAATCGCTGAACGGCTCCACGTTTCAGTGCTTGAAGTTCGCGTTTGGTATAAAGGTGGTTGCTAATTGGACGATCATTGATCTTTAATGTGATGCCATCTAACGAAAAGTAATGGTCAGCATCGATAGAGACAAATACATTCACTTGTGTGCCGCTAGGGAATAAAAGGTCTTCTTCTAAAATGAAAAGGTCTCTGTTTACTGTGAGAACTTCTTGTTTCAAACTCTGCATTTCGGATTCTAGACTTTTTCTTGTTGGGGGTTCTATATCACCTTCTTCTGTTTTGATTCGTGTTATTTCTTCTTCATCCGAAGTGCCGTATAGAATTTCGTCCAGATTAACAAATTCCGAATCGCTATCATTGGTCTCTTCAGTTATTTCGGTGGTGGGTTCTGCAGTCTCATCTTCTGCCATGATCTCTTCAACACTGAGGTACTCCAGGTCCTCATCATCTGCATTGCTTTCGATTATGATATCTTCAACGCCATCAGCCTCATCCTCTTCGGTGGCATCGCTGATTTTAAGCTCTTCAATCGTGTCGCCTTCAGCACTTGTTGTTGACGAGGTGACGGCTTCTACAGGCGTTGAAGCGACTATGGCTGGAACTGGGGGCGTCGTATCGGTTGCGGGGAATATAGTGGTGTCTGGTTCCACAACGCTTTGTGCTATCTCATTGGCAGCCCAGCTACCAACGGCAAGAAATAGAAAACCAAACAACCATGCTCTTGGGTGGCGGTATTTCTTTGTTGTATTTTTGGAAAGCTGACTCATAGTTAAACCTTATTAAGTACCACTGTATTAAGCACCACGGATATCATCATTCGGTGGCAATACGTAATAATTCATTCTTATAGCGTTTTTCGTCGTTGGCCGAGAAGTCGACATGTACAAAACGCATGATGCCATCTCGGTCGATAATTACAGTGGTTGGTAATTCATCGACGAGATATTGTTCTGATATATCTTGCTGCTGATCTAGAAGGATAGTGGCATTTAGCCTCATTTTTCTTGCAGCTTTAAGGGTCTTTTTTTGCTTTTCATCAAGAGACACGACCCACAGCTCCATGCCTTTATTTGCATGTTCTTTGACTAGCGTGTCGAGCAGTTTTAGGTGCGGCTGGCAAGAGCCACACCAGCTTGCCCAGAAGCTTAATACTATAACTTTACCTCGTTGTTCCGATAACTTCTGGTTTGGTCCACTAAGGGACTTTAAGGTGAAATTAGTCGCTTTATCACCAATGTGTAGCGACCCAGCGTGTGCCGAGGAGGTAAGCGCTACCGCTAGGAGAGTGACGACCAGCAAAGAATACAGGGTTTCCAGTAAAGAGGGGGTACCTCTTTTGTTAGCCCCTTTCATCTTCTTTGCTGATTGTATGTTCAGTCGCAACATGAATGCCTCATTAAGACGGTATAAAGTCTATAGGGTAGGTGTCATCCCAGACTTCAACATCGGCAGCACCAAAGTTGATACGTTTTACTTTTAGTACAATCTTACGCTCAAGACTTGGTTCTTCCAACTCGCTTGAGACGACTTCACAGGTTGTTACTTTTCCTGATGGGTCGATGACGAGATGAAGTACCAATGTACCTTCAAGGCCAGGGTCGCTCCTTAATGCTCGGCGATAAAGTGAGTAGATACCACCTTTGTAGCGATCAAAAATCAACTGGATATCTTCAGTGGTTCGTCGAGACTTGCCATCTTTGGAGCGTCGCTTTTGCTTGGCTATCGCTGGATCTTCAATGTCGCTGCTGACTTCTGTTGCAGAAACCCCGGCTAATGAACCTGCACCACCGCCACCACTGCTGGCTTTGGATACCGCAACACCGCCGCTACCGGAACCGGCCATACGAGTAAGCAAGGAGCGTTCGGTTTTGGTTTCTTGCTTGCCAAGTGTTTCCTTCTTCTGCGTAGTTTTAAGCTGCTTCAGTTCCTCTTGATCCCGTAAATCAAATAGGTCGTCAAAAACGGCAATAGCCGCCTTAGCTTTTTCTTTGGCAGTTTTCTTTTTGGGTTTCTCTTTTTTCTTCTCTTCTTCTTTTTTCTTTTCTTTAGGTTTTTCTTCCTCTTTTTTCTCCTCTTCTTTAGGCGGAGGGGGTGGAGGAGGTGGCGGTGGTTTGCGTTTCACAAACTTCGCTAACCGAGGTGGTATTGTTTCCGCTTGATCTCGTTTCTTTTCAGGAACGGGAATGTTGGGCATAACGATACTGAAGACAAAGAAAAACACCATGACTGCCGAGATGATTTTTCGAAATCGTCGTTCATCTTCTGCTCCTCTATCCCAGGGCAGGTCGGCGGATGAGTAAAATCGTGGCTCTGTCATGTCGCTTTATCCTCCGGGCGCTTTAACACCGCTAAGGATATTTTAGAGAACTCCGCAGAACTACAGGTCATCATTATTTTGCGTAATAACTTATAAGGGATGGACTTATCACCCATTATGGTTACTTCACGCTCAGCGATGCCGAGTTCATTGACAGCAGCAGGGCTCTTCGTTGCTTGATACAAAAGCTCTTTTTGCAGTGCCGGGATGCTGTCTCCAGCAGAGCGCATGGCGGCTTGTGAATCAATGATGGCTCGCCCATTAACGATAATGGTGTTTTTGCTTACCATGATGGTTAAGGTTTCTGAGGGCAGTTTTTCTGCGATTGATGTCGGTAACTCAATGACCTTGGCATTGGGTGGTTGTGCGGTTGTTGAAGAATTCACCAACAAAAAGAACACGAGGATGGTGAATATATCCATCAGTGATACAAGATTTATACCGACGACTTTTTGTCGTCTTTGTCGACGATCCATTCTTATTGCGCGGGTTGATTTTTTCATGCCTGACCCCCTTTTGAAGCAGAGTCAGGTGGTGCATCACCGATAGAAATATCGGGGAAAAGTTCAGTTTTTATACTCGTACCATTAACGAGCTGGTCTGCAAAACGAACCCTATCCATGGTCTGTACCAATACATCGTAAGGCGTGCTGGCTTCTAATAGCAAGGTCACTTCTGTGATCGCGGGAAAACGACTTTTAACGGCTTTTAAGGTACTTAGCATGCTGGCATAGTCATATGCCCCGTTAATACTACGAACGATTTTTAGCGGTCCGGTCTGACGATCGACTATTTCCAGTCGATCCGTATAAATTAAAATCTCAAGCACTAAGGGTTTCTTCTTGGCTTCATCTTGTTGTGCTTGACTGCCGGCGGGCAAGTTAAGTTCTAAGACGGTGAGCTGGGAAAAAACCGCTGTAATCAGAAGGAACGGAACCAATACCACCATTAAGTTCATAAAGGCAGTGATATTGATTTCAGCGTCCTCTCCACGACTACGTCGCGAATGTCCTCTCATAATGGTTCCTACTTACGTGTTCAGCCAGGTGAGCTTAAGAATCGTTTTTGTTTTTTTGTGCTTTTGCATGTTGAACTTGGCGGAATACGTTGAGGAATTTCACCGATGCCATTTCCATGCTATCAACCAATTGGTTGGTTTTTGATTGCAAGTAAGCAAAGGTCAGTAAAAGAGGGATTGCAGCCATTAGGCCAAATGCAGTGGTGTTCATTGCTACCGAGATACTAGCTGATAACAAATCGGCTTTTTGGGCCGGGTCAGCGCTGGCTACTGCGGTAAATGCATTGATCAGACCCATGATGGTTCCTAGTAGCCCAAGTAATGTTGCGATATTGGCAAATGTAGCAATGTAATGTGTTCGGCGCTCAAGACCAGGGATAGTCTCTAGAAGACCTTCTTCCATCGCCATCTCTATTTCGTCAGTACGTGCTGCATAGGCGCTTCGAGATAAACCGTAACTAAGGATCTTGGCGATAGCGCTAGAGGATTTTTTTGCCTCTTCCATAGCGGCTTTAAACTTCCCTTGAGATAAAAGAGGGAATAGCTTCTTCCAAACGGCTTGGTTGCGGGTTTGTACGAGATTAAGATAGATGAAACGCTCTAAAGAGATCGCTATGCCGACCAAAAAAACGAAGAAAATGATGTACATAAAGGGACCACCTTCGGCAAAAAAACTGACTACTGTGGTCACAAAACTTGTACTGCTTTCACCGGCGGTGATGGCCGTTTCAGTCGCTGCTGGCATTACTTTCTCCTGAGTTTTCGTAATTTATACGGCAGGTTAAACCTGCTCTTACATTAATGATTGAAATAGTAGCGTAAAACCCAATATTGGTTTGGCACTGGTCGAACATTTGGCCAAAAAATATCAGGTTATAGCGGTGTTTGTTATTCTATAGATTGTAAGTTATAGGCCTGCAGGGCCCGTGTTACGAAGCAGATTAAAATATTCAATCTCTCTACGCAACACATCCTTGTCCAAGGTTTTTTGGCTGTTCTCTAACACGGAACGAGTTGGCTCGGGCTGTATCTTCCAAGGGTCTCCAAATTCATCATCTTGCCAAGGTACTACGTTAAGTACATTGGGGGCTTCTTTGGTTCCGATAATAGTGGTCCCTTCATCTAGCGCAAAAACGCTGGTTGGGAGTAAGAAGGTGGTTGCTACTATCATAAAGATTAGATTGCGATATGTGTTATTGCTATTTAGTTTCATGATATGGCTTTTTTCATACGTTTAATGCGACGAGTGAGTTCTTTAATCCAGCCTTTTACTTTTTTATTAGGCTTCTCTTGTAATGCTTGATAGGCCTTGAATTCTTCTAACGCTAACTCAGGGTCATGTAAATAGAGATCTGCAAGTACCCCCAAATTATAATGAGCATTCGCATACGCCCCTTCAATACGGATTGCCGAAAGGTAGGCTTGTTTAGCTTGTTTGAAGTTGCCAAGATCGCGATTTATAGCCCCTAACTCACTGAGTAGATAGGGGTTCTGGTATTTCTTGAAAAGTGCATCTTGCAATATTTTTTTAGCTTCTTTGAGCTTGCCTTGCTTACGTAAAATGATGCCTTGGTTAACCACGGGCCCGGAAAGTAAGGGGTATTGGGCGGACAATGTTTTAAAAATTGATAATGCACCCATTAGGTTGCCTGATTTCATTTCGGCCAGTGCAACAATATATTCAGAACGGCCCGCCTTTGCTTGAGCTTCGTGCTCTGCGTTTTTGGCTCGGAGGGCCTTAGGCTTTGGTATAGGGGGCGGTTCGATAATAACGCTTGGGGTTGTTTTTTGTCCTGGGAGGGGGGCTGTTGGTGTGGTGGTTTTTTGCTCTGTTGGTGACGGTTGGTCGGGAGATTTTACGACTTCAGGCGTTAATGTTTCACTAGGTACAGGGTCGGTATCCGCGGGTTGTTCTGCAATCGGTGTTGTAGATGGTTCTTCAAGGGGCTCTTCAGAGGGAAGAAGAGGGCTTTCTTCTTTTACTTTGTTAGGATCAATTGCAAGAATAGGCTGATCATCTTTTTTGTTTTTATCGAGGTATTC
>CAJXZM010000039.1 GCA_913063125.1 uncultured Gammaproteobacteria bacterium
AATTTAAATTTTAGGGTAGCCTCAACTTTCATCAATGAATACGAGCCCTTGGTATTGACTACTGCAGAAGCTGCATATGTTTGAACGGCTTCACCTCGATAGCGAAGCTTATGATTCCACATAACTTCGTAACCATTTTTTGGTATAGGAAAAGGTACGGCACCGATACTGCCGTCGACTCCTTCTCCCGAGTCAACCAATTTTGCCGATACAGCATTGTGTTTTGCGGTTTTATAGACCTTGTCTGGGTAAGTTGCTGTTCTTCTGGTTTGATAAACTTTGAGGTAGAATTTTGGGTTGTTTTTCAGGAATAGTTTGTGGCCCTCACTTAATAGAGAGTCATATTCAGATGCGTTGCTTGAGTTAATGGAAAAAAACGATTTGTCATCGGGGAACGGATTCGGGTGATGATCACCAGAACTAAAGCTTCCGATTGCTTTCGGCGTTACATTTTTCCATTCTGGTATACTTCCATCCTTATTTCCTGCGCGCACTGCTCCAATGGGGGTTAGATTTGCACCAAGGCGAGCGGCCTCAGTTTCACTGACCGCTGCCATCGATGTTTGCACAACTGAAGTTTGCATAACTGAAGCGCATAATAAAAAAGCTAATATTGAATTCTTTCTTACCATCTTGATCAAGTTTTTGATTATCATTTCAACTTATCTCTTAATTATTTTTATTCGATAATTATTTGTTAGAACGAGTGACTCAATGTCAGAGAAACAAAATCTCTATCGTGCAATAAATTACGTTTAGGATTGCCACTAAGGTTTGTGTAATCAATGGATAATTTGGTGGTTCCCTGGTATTCCGCACTAAGTCCTAAACGAATAATTTTATTACCTTCAGTAAACCCCATTGCATTAGTCGGAGCGACTCCGGAAACATCATGCTTGAACGTTAGGGACGGTTGGAGTGTAAAATAACCGAGAATACCTGGATAATCAGCTTGTAATCGTAGCGCATACCCCCAGGAAAAAGCATCAGACCAGGTATCGCGATCACAACAAGGAAGGCCACGTACTGGCAGTAATGCATTAGCAGCACCGCGACCCTCTGTGCCCGGGGTTAATAATCGCAACTCGTCATACTCAGGATGATCTATAATATAGGTGGCTCCAACTTCAGCGATAGCCAGCAGTTGATCTGTCTTCAACCATGACGCGGGAAAAGTGTGAGCAAATAATAGATTAGCTTTTACGATGTCTCTCATAATATAAGCGTCCAGTTCATCCCCAGACAAAGGATCCAGTAAATCAACTTGATAGGCAGGAAAGCAAGGGCGATCAGTTTGACAATTATTACCTTCATTAGGGTCATCTCTAAAATCACTGGTCGGTTGAGTCGCCAACCAGTCTGCCATTCCTCCGGTTCCAATCAACGGTAATATCTCCGATTGTAGCGCAGAGAATATCAGTGGTAAATTGACATTATCCGAAGCTAGAATTCGAGCGAGGTCTCCGCCATGTGCTTCGTCGTAGAAGAGAAGGTTAAGCAAGTTGCCAACGGCTGCTCCCAGAAGTTCAGATATATCGATTGTTAGTGGTACATCTTTACGATAAGTGAATTCCCCGGATATTGATGACCCCCATGGCGCCACTGTGTTAAAGCTAAGACCGAAAAGCTCCAGATCTTCAATGTATTGTAAAAAATACTTGGCTTGTAAAAAGTCAGGGACGGTAGTATCTGGGATACCTTCACGGCCACCTAAGACAGGGTTAGGGTCATGATATCGCATATAATAAGCCGAAAACTCTGTGTAATTGAGAGAGGGGACTAACCAAGATAACTTTAGGCCAAACTGACCTTGGTCGCGTGCGAGGTGATCTTCGTCACGCGCGACGCAGATTTTGCTTTCGCTAGAATCTGGAACCATCCCGCCGTTTATACAAATTTGGTCACCTCCTTCCCCAATAATATCTGTGAAGCTGAAATAACTACCGACAGGAGGAAAAACATTGGGTTTCCACTCATTCTTTACATAGAATTCGGCGGAGATATTCTCAGTCATACCGAAAAAGACTAACAAACTTTGGGTTGGTATACTGCCTTGTTTCAAATCAAAACCAGATAATATCAGTTGGTTAAAGTCTAAAGGGGTCTGGTAGGCGCTCATGCCGGAGATAAATCCACTCTCACCCCAGCTAATGACTTGTTTTCCGAATCTAATAGACACCGGGTGATCATGAAGAAAGAAGTCTAAATCCCCATAGAGATCCAGCACACGCATATCGCTACCGACGAGTTCCTTGGATTCATCACTAAGTTCATGGTGGGGTAGATTCTCGTTTTCAATGTAATCATCGTAGAAAAATAGTAATCCAGTCGTAAGTCCGAATGACTCACCTTGAAGTTTAATTTCATGAAACGATCGGAATTGTTTTGAAAATAAACCCTTATCGAAATTTAAATTGCCATTGTCCGAGTTCTCATCGTAAGCCCCAGGCCCTCCATCAGGAAAATAGGGGACCCAGCAGGCGGAAGCCCCGGAAACGCTGATACCCGCTTCTTCACAAATACTGAGGTCCGCCGAAATGTAGCGTCCAGGTAAGGTTTCACCAGGTTCAGGTAATCCATTGGTTCCTAGGTTTTCACTCGCGACGGGAGGAAAGAACCTAAGGCTCGATATGGGATCCCCTATTTGTATAAGGTTTCCAGTATTGCCATAGGAAATATTGTTTTCATCACGCTCTTGCACACGCCAACTCGAGCTTAACGAGAGACTATTGTTTATATCCAGGCTGAATTTATCGAACTGCCATTGAACCGCAAAGCTTGAGCGACTCATCAAACTTACCAGGATGCTTACCAGGATACTTGCCGTGAGCAATAAATAATTAGAGCCCTTACCCCGGTACATGATTGGCCTCATCGAAATTAAATTGACGATAAAACAAGAACAAGAAGCCAAGAGAAGTGGCAGCAAGAATATGCCATATGGCATGCCCCTGAATAAAATGATTTTTTGGATCGCAGAACACCCCTGAAACATCCGAGGCCGAAAAGCCACCTCCAACCCCCAAACTTAGTGCGGCCAACAATAGGTATTTATATTGGATGGTTTCCTGGGCTCGCTTATAGAGTACTAATTCCATACCCACTACAGCAATAATTGAAAATAAAATCAGTGACTGAAAATAGATATCCAGCCAATAAAACAGAAACAAAAGAGCACTCATTCCACCGACATACGAATAAAAAATGGCTAATTGATTGTTTATGGTGATCAATCCCAACCTACGAAGATTCAAAATCAAGGGCAGAGCGACAAAAGCAAACATTGCCAGGAAATCTAGGAATTGAAAGACAAAAGTAAATGAAGCATGCCAAAGTAGAGAAGATACACCCACGAAAATAGCGGCTGTCCCAAACATTCTCATTGTCTTCTGTTCTTTCGTCACGGCTATAAACAAGATGCCCACAAAGATAAAGGCTAGGTTTGACCAGGTATTGGCTGGATTAACAACCCAACTGCAAAGATTTTCTTCACACCAATTAATATTGGGAGGCGCCATATTGCTCAGTTCCGACCATGGGCAATGGTCAGGCAGCTGCTCTACGATTCCTACAGGCATATTCCCCTCCTGAGGCCTTTGATTGACGACCTCTAAAACTGAGTTATTGATATTTTTATTATTCTACATATGTGGAATTGTTGACATTATTCTACATATGTAGAATAATGTCAAGCCATCGATCTGATGATTTATTAAAGCCGACGGTTAAATAAGGAGCTAAATACAGTATGTCTGTTGAAACAAAGAACGCGCCTCAAATTAAAACTATGAATGAAACTAACAAAAATCGAAAAGACATTGAGATTAGCGCGAAAGGGAAACAGAGAAAAAAAGAAATCATCGAGGCTACGCTAGAAGTTATCGTCCATTCGGGTGTCCAAGGGGTAACACATAGGGCCGTGGCACTGGAAGCGGGTGTGCAACTGCGCCTGACGACTTACTACTTTAAGGATAAAGAAGATCTGATTAATGAAGCCTTCATTCATTTTGTAGAGGAAGGTAAATTCTTGATGGCAGGTTTTCTTGAGCTTGCTTACGAACATTTAGAACAGTTCAGCGTATTGGAAAAAAATAATCTCACCAGTAAAAACAGGAAAAACATCTACGAGACGTTTAGCGCTTTGGCAAGTGAATTTTTAATTCACAATCTTAAACACGAACGAGATCATATTGCTGTGCAGCAGGCTTTTCTCAATGAGGCAATAAAAAACCCACTGGTAAGAGAGCTCCACAAGAACCATAGAAAGAGATTAATAGATAATGTGACTGATCTCTGCAGTATCGCTAACAAAAAGGACCCTGAAATAGATGCGGAGATTTTTGTTAACGCATTTGAAAAAATGGAACATGAAGGTATCTGCACTCCGGTCAACAAACTCGACAAGAAAAAATACCAAGCAATGGTTCACAAGTTGATTTTTTGGATGATTATGTAATGGTAACCATATGTCTAAGCTTGGTTTATTTTCTTGCGGTACCAGCCTTGGCACTTTATGCGTGTCATAAGGTACAATTTTTCGATCGTATCGGCGCTGTCATCTTGTGCTATCTGGCAGGAATCCTTGGTAGCTATATGAGTAGCTATATATTCGTCGATGCTCCTACGGTCACCTCTACCGCTACGCTGGCAGACTTTAAAGAAAATATAATGTCGATTTGCGTGGCTTTGGCCTTACCGCTTATGCTGTTTTCCTCCGACATCAAAAGCTGGTTGCAACTTGCACCTCGGACGCTTATCGCCATGTGCTCGGCAATAGTTGCTGTTGTATTTTGTAGTTATATCGCCGGCGCGTTGTGGCAAGATGACATTGATTCCATTTCAAAGATAGTCGGTCTGAACATTGCACTTTATGTTGGCGGGACCCCTAATCTGGCGGCATTAAAGGATGCGTTGGATGTCGATAACAATATATTTTTACAGATCCATCTTTATGACACTCTAGTCTCTGCAGGGTATTTGTTATTTGTAACCTCCATCGCCCAGCGTATATTTCTACTATGGCTACCTCCGTTCAAGCCTACTGCCAATCCCGATAAAGACACAGAATCGATCACTCAGGAATCAAAGCATAACTACAGAAAACTATTAAACCGAACGGCATTATCAGCGTTGACCCCGGCTGTGATTCTCGCCATTTCCATTGTTGGTGGATCAGTGGTTTTCGCAGACTTATTTCCTGATTCGGTAAAAATGTCAGCAATCATGATTGCTTTGACCTTATTAAGTCTCGGTGCCTCCTTGTCGAAGCCTATACGCAACATACCCCACAGTTTCGAATTAGGTATGTATATTATTCTTGTTTTCTGTGTCGTAGTTGGCTCTATGATCAACGGCGATCTGATTCCTAGCCTTGATAGCGATATGCTCGCATTTGTCATGTTTGTGGTTTTCGGATCGTTATTAATTCATGCAACGGCCTGTGCGCTGATGAAAATCGATGTGGATACTTTTCTAGTCACTTCAGTAGCAACAATATGTTCTCCACCTTTTGTTCCGATGCTGGCGGTAGCACTTAATAATCAACAATTACTATTATCCGGCATGACTGCTGGAGTCATCGGCTACGCTCTAGGTGGAGTGTTAGGTATCAGTTTATCCCAATTATTTGGTTTTCTAATTTAAACGACGAGTAATATTATTCGAGGAGATTGTTATGTCAGCAATTCGTTTCAATGGTTCACTGCCCCTAACCGGCCACGATCGAGAAATGTTATTGTCGGAGATGCATGCGACAAAGCAAAAGGATGCCAATTGGAGAGAGGGAAAAACCTGGAGTCTTGTTTATCACAAAGATCAGCAACATGAGGCTTTTATCAAGCAAGCATACTCCAATTATTTTTCTGAAAATTATATGAATCCAATGGCGTTTCCTAGCCTGCGTCGCTATGAACATGAAGTGGTTCGAATGTGTGCGAATTTGCTGGGTGGTGATTCCGATGTTGTTGGCACGATAACCTCAGGGGGAACTGAAAGTATTCTTCTGGCTATCAAAGCTTACAGAGATCGTGCACGTGAAAAGCGTAAATTCTTGCGTAGGCCGAATATGATTGTTCCGAAGACAGTGCACGTGGCATTCGATAAGGCCGCTCATTATTTCGATGTTGATATCATTCGTGCTCCGCTCGACGAGAATATGTGTGTTGATACCATAGCGGTTGAAAAACTTATTAATCGCAACACCATTTTGCTAATTGGATCTGCACCTAATTATCCTTACGGGACCGTAGATGACATAACCGCATTAGGAAGACTGGCAAAAAAATTCAAACTTCCTTTACATGTGGATGCATGCGTGGGTGGTTTTATGTTGCCCTTTGTTAGGGAACTAGGACAGGATGTTCCAGCGTTTGATTTTAAGATTCCTGAGGTTACATCGATGTCTGTAGATGTTCATAAGTATGGTTACGCTGCTAAGGGCGCATCGGTGATTCTATACAAAAATATGGATTATCTTAAATATCAGTTTGTTGTTTGTAGCGATTGGTGTGGTGGCGTTTATGCATCCCCAACACTTCATGGAACTCGATCAGGAGGTTCAGTCGCCGCTGCCTGGGCTGCGATGAATAGCATTGGCCACACCGGTTACGTTGATCTAGCAAGGGAAACCATGTCGATCACTGAGAAATTAATGCTGGGTATTAATGCCATTGATGGTTTGGAAGTTATAGGTAATCCAAAAATGACAATATTCGCCTACCTTTCCAAGGATGAAAAGCTAAATGTCTTCGCCGTCGCTGATTTAATGGAGAAAAAAGGCTGGCATATCGATAGGCAACAAAAACCAAATTCTCTTCATGCGATGGTAACCATTAATCACAAAATGCATTACCAGAAATATCTCGATGATTTGAGAGAGGCCGTGTCGATTGCAAGACAACAGCCCGACCTGGCTCAGCAAGGCAATGCTGCAATGTATGGTATGGTAGCCCAGGTGCCTTTGCGCGGCTTGGTAAAGAACAATGTGCTGAAAATGATGGAAACCATGTATAGCAGTGAAAACAACACGTTTGGTAGTAGCCTCGACAGTATCGGAAACAACAAGGTTATAGATCTCGGTGTTAAGATGCTTGCATCATATAGTAAGGCTAAAAACCGTTTAAACGGATTGCTAAATGGCATAAAAGGATAAAAGCACACCAAAAGAGCGTGTACTTTCTTTCTTAAGGCATTCTTAATGTCCTTTGTTATAGTATCGGTAGGACTATTCATATCGGACTCATCTATGCGAATTCTAATTGTCGAAGACGATGCAGAGCTATCAACCTCGATGGCCGAGTTTCTTGAACTACAAGGCGCTGAGTGTGACTTTGCCTATAACGGGCTAAGCGGAGTAGAGCTTGCGACAGAAACGAGCTTTGATGTCATTTTATTAGACCTAATGCTACCTAAACTCGACGGTTTTGATGCCTGCTCTGAGATGCGGCGACGTGGCTGCTCAACTCCTGTACTGATGCTCACTGCCATGGACACTACTGAAGATCAGTTAGACGGATTCCGTGCGGGGGTTGACGACTATGTAGTTAAGCCCTGCTCTATGCCTTTGCTCTGGGCCAGAATTGGTGCTTTGATTAAACGAAGTCAAAATCAGCAAGCACTGCATCATCTCGGTCCCCTGGAGATCAATGTCGAATCGAGAAACTTAAAGCGAAATGGCAAAGCCATATCACTGACCCCAACAGAGTGGCGGATTTTAGAGGTATTACTTCGCCATAGCCCCAAGGTAGTATCGCGATCTGATATCGAAAATTCTGTTTGGCCAGACCAGGAGCCTGACCCAGGAAGGTTAAACGTGCACTTGCACTCCTTAAGAAAATCGCTCGATAAACCCTTCGACTACCCGCTCATCAAAACGGTTACCGGACTTGGTTTAAGCATCTCAGACGAAGATAAAATCCATGTTATTAAAGGGCAGAGTGACGAGGGGCCGAACAATGCCTAGTCGCACCACCAAAACACTTGCGCAACAACTCCACTGGCAACTTATACTTGCTGGCATTGCATTTAGTATTGCCATTCTAGTCAGCCTTACATTTATCACTTGGCGTTCCGTTGAGTTTGCAGCTGACAGTGTATTCAAAATGGAAGCTCATAACCTACTAAAACAATTAGAACATGATTCAAGCTTAGCGCTACCTAATGACAAAAACTTTCAGGTTTATCGAGATTGGGACAGTATTCCGTCAAAACTCCGACAGTCTTTTTCGCTAGCCGATATAGAAAATAACCAAGTATATGAAAATGAGTTCATTAACGAAGCGGGCCAAAACAGTTATGTTTCTTTAGTACACTTAACCGACGGTAATAGGAAATCTCTATATTTTCTGAGTGTCTATGACGTAAAAGAAACCAATGAGATTGTAGACAGTATCCTTGGCAATCTTTTAACCGATGCACTTTGGCTGCTTATTTTTATATTCTTCTTATTGTTTTGCCTAGTTTTCTGGCTACTCAAACGCACTAATGAACCTATGAGGCTATTAAGTGATTGGGCATTCAAGTTAAAAGACAATGATCACTTATCAAAAGAAGAATTCCCCATTGCAGAGTTAAACGATCTTGCTGCTCAGTTAAAGGCCGGGGTAGATCGGATTACCGAATACAACATTCGCGAACAGCAATTTTTAAAGCATGCTAGTCACGAAATGCGCACCCCTCTCGCAACGATTCAGGCCTGCCTCGACACCTTAGACTTTCAACTCACTGGCCCAGAAAAGAAAACAGTACAACGCGCCCTGAAAGCGAGTAGCAATATGAACCGCCTGTCTTCCGCTTTACTATGGCTTGCTCGCGAATCTGAAAAGCCTATTGAGAAAACGAAAGTAGAGCTTAAATCATTTTGCCTACATCAAATTGAAGAACATCAGTACTTACTCAATAACAGAGATATCGCCATTGAGGCTAAGGTAGATGATGAATGCATCGACTTAGAAGAGGAACTCCTACTCATTGTCTTTGCTAATCTTCTCCGAAATGCCTGTCAGTTTACCAGCCAAGGCACAATTAAAGTAATCATGGACGCAGCATCATTAAGGATAGAAAACCCGATTGATGACGGGTTGCACGACAGAGGCTCCTCGTATCAAAGCTTCGGCTTGGGCCTTCAGTTGGTATCCCGAATCTGTGAAAAGCTGAACTGGTCTTTCTGCTTTAAAGAACATCCCCAATATGTTGAGGTGTCTGTCACATGGAAGAAGCCTTAACGCATCTTCCATACAAATTTGGAGTGTCTTAAGAATATCTTAATACCCTTTCTATTATCGTTGTTCACTGATGTATAAAACCAGAGGTGAACCTGAATGCGAGACAATACTAAACGGGCCATTTTTTTGATCATTGCCGGTACGCTCTTTATCTTGGCGCTAGATTTTCTAGAACAAGGGGCTGATGAACAAGGGCTTATGGAACAATCTCCCGAAGAAATGTTGGTAGAAAATTACGCAACCGTCTTTCTCCCTTCCGTCTCGTATATCAACGCACAATCCACCGAACAACGAAATGAAATCACGGCCTTTGGTGAGCTAAAGCCAAGATGGGACGTGGTATTAAAGGCTCAAGTTAACGGCGCTATAAAACATATCATTCCAGAGTTTGAGGCGGGCTCCCTAATCCAGAAAAACACCACGCTTTTAACGATAGAGGATAGTCGCCACCAAAGCCAGAAAACCGAAGTACAGCTAGCGCTAGCCCAAGCCAAGTTACAATTACTCCAAGCCAAGAAGAAAACTAATCTCGCAGAACAGGACTGGCTGCGTTCAGGGATGAGGTCTGAACCATCTGATCTCACTTTATTCAAACCTCAGCTAAAGATAGCAGAGCAAGCGCTTGAGTCTTATCAACAACAATTAGCAGTCGCAGAAAAAAATTTATCTTACACACAAGTCAAAACACCCTACACCGGCGTCATCACTCAACGTCTCGTTGGTCTAGGCCAACAAGTACAAGAAGGCGAACCCTTACTTCGTTTGATCGACCACCAAAACCTACTGCTTAGGCTCCCTCTCAGTGAAGAGCAGTGGCAAATGCTCTCAAAGAATTGGCTTAATAGCCAAACCAGCGTTTACTCCACAACTAAACAGCTGATTGGTACCGCTACGGTTACTCGTGGCGGGCACCGTGTAGACAGCGAAACCCGTCAATATCAATTATTTTTACAACTCGACCCAGCACAAAACAAATCTGCATTACCTGGCCAGTTTGTGCAAGTAAATCTGCCTGGAAAGGCCTTAAGAAACTACATCAACCTGCCTGAAAGTGCACTGACCCGTGAGGGTATCGTATGGTTGATCGACCAAAACGATACGCTTCGAACTTATTCCCCTAATTCCATTCACTACCTGGATAATCGAGTGATGGTTCCTGCACCATCGCCACTACTTGCTGATACACAAAAAAACTGGCGTGTGGCAACTCAGCCTTTAGCCTTTTTTCTGACAGGCAAAAAAGTCCATGCTTCTCATGTCTCGACAGGTATACAGGGGAAGTAAACATGCACGCACTTACTAGTTGGTTTATTCGTAACCCTGTTGCCGCAAACTTAATAATGGCCCTTATTCTTGTCGCAGGCTGGTTAACCGTGTCATCCATTCGCGTAGAGGGGTTTCCGAAACTGCCTGCGGACACCTTAGAAGTCACTACGATTTTCCCCAACGCACATGTTCAACAAGTTGACCTACAGGTTACTCGAAAAATAGAGAAGTCCATAGAAGGGCTGGCTGGTGTTAAGAAAGTCAGTTCATTTTCAAGTGAAGGCTTATCTTCCGTTAGCATCCAAAAACAAGAGGGCTACTCCCTAGAACGACTGTCAGATGATCTTCGATCAAGACTTGATTCGATATTTGGTCTACCGGACAAAGCAGAGAAACCTGTTATCACCCGAAATGATTTCGACCTAGCAGCGATGATCATACAGATCTACGGCGAGGTTGATAACACCACCCTTCAACAAACTGCCGCCGATGTACGGGACAACCTCCTCGCCTTACCTGAGGTATCAAAAATAAAAACCTGGGGAAAGAAACAGCCAGAAATACGCATTGAGCTAATGCCTGAAAAATTGTTGGCATACAAACTAAGCCCAGAAGAAATTGTTAGAAGAATCCAAGCCTCTTCTCTGTCATTTCAAGCGGGCTCTCTAAAAACACAAGGTGGCACCATCGCTTTGCGAGCCGATAATGAACGCCTTAAACGTCTGGATTTTGAAGCTATTCGTATCAAGTCATTTAACGATGGTAGAGAAATCACCCTGAACGACGTCGCAAGCGTTATTGATGATTATGAAGACGATGACTCCATAGTGCGTTTCAATGGCCAACCTGGAATCGGTATGGAGGTGCTGATCGGCCGTAAGGAAAACTTACTGAATATTGCGGCCGCGGTGCAAGTCTCATTAAAAGAACAACGACGCACCATCCCTAATGACATCAATCTTGTTTCATGGGCAGATAGTAGCCACTACATCACTGAGCGTCTGACGTTATTAAAAGACAATGCTGTTCAAGGCTTGTTACTGGTATTTATTTTACTAGCACTGTTTCTCAATATCAAACTCGCGTTCTGGGTTGCTATGGGTATTCCCATTTCAATCGCAGGTGCTTTGTCGGTCATGGGCTCTAATTGGGTAGGCTACTCTCTAAACGATATCACAACATTTGGTTTGATCATTGCATTGGGTATTTTAGTGGACGATGCTGTTGTTGTCGGTGAGAGTGTCTTCGAAGAGCGTTTGAAAATAAAGGACCCCATAAAAGGGACTGAGCAAGGCGTCAAAAAAGTTGCAACCGCAACGATCTATGGTGTTTTAACTACCATTGCTGCGTTCTTTCCGATGCTTTTGATAGACAACGCCATGGGGAAAATTTTAGCGAGTTTTGCCGGTGTCGTAATCCTTGCCTTAATTTTTTCCCTGTTCGAAAGTAAGTTTATTCTGCCCTCACACCTTGCTGCAATTTCGGTAAACAATAAGCGTTCAAATGGAGCTAAGAAAAAATCAATCTTTACCTGGACTGCGCATTTCGGCAGTCTTATACAAGACGCAGCGCAGCGTACTTTAAATGCATTCAAAACCCGTATCTACGCCCCTATTCTTACCTTCTCGATCAAACAACGTTATGCGGTATTTATTCTCTTTACGACCATGGCAACGCTGGGCATTGGTTTAATTCAAAACGGCAGTATCCGCACCGTCTTTTTCCCAGATATACCAGGCCAGATTATTACTGTACAAATGGAAATGGATCCTCGCGCGTCGCTCAACCTCACAGCCAGCAACGCCAACCATATTGAGAACATTGCCAACCAGCTCAACAAGGAATGGAAAGAAACATATTCGCTTCCCATGCTACCGATACAACACATTCTAACAGTGGTTAACGATGCCTCTTCGGTAGAAATATACGCTGAACTCACACTCCCAGCGGATCGCGCGGAGCTTTCAAGTTTACAAATATCCCAACAGTGGCAAGAAAAAACAGGAGTATTGGAAGGTGCAACAGAACTAAGCTTTAACGCATCAGAGCAAACGGGTGGTGGCTTCGCTCTGCAGGTGTTTAGCAAAAATGATGCGTCGCTGCGAGAAGTCAGTGAACTAATCATTGAGCAAATCCAGAGTATTCCTGGCACCAGCAATATCAGGCAAGATTTAAAACCCGGACAACCCCAATTACGCCTAACGTTAAAACCCGAAGCAAGACATTTGGGTTTTACTGATGAATACCTAGCCTCTCAGGTTGGTGGCCGCTTCGGCGGTATGGAGGCGCAACGAGTTCAGCGAGGCTCAGAGGAAGTTAAAGTTATTGTCCAAGATAACAAAACATCCCGCGATACTCTGTCGGACTTACTCAATATGCGCGTTATAGACAACAATGGGCAAAGCTTCCCGGTCACCGCAATTTCCAATATTCATTCGTCCTATGTGACCGACTACGTCGCCCGTCGCGATGGAAAAAGAGTGAATACCATTTACGCAAGCTTGGATAAGAAGCAGCTATCACCTTCAGAATTAGGCGCAGAGATATTTGGTGAATTTTCTGAAGAACTCGAAGCACACTTTCCAGGTATCGAAATCAAAGAAGCAGGAGAACTTGAAGAAATTTTCAGCATTAAAGGAAACCTAATCAGAGCATTGATGTTCACCAGTGTATTAATCTATGTTTTATTGGCTATACCTCTTAAATCCTATAGCCAACCCTTCATTATCATGTCGGTAATCCCCTTTGGTTTCGTCGGTGCAGCAATTGGCCATCAAGTAATGAACGTACCCCTAAGCCTACTTTCATTTTTTGGAATGCTAGCGTTGGCGGGTGTGGTCGTTAACGATTCCTTAGTCATGCTAACGCGCTACAACCAAGCTAGAGCAGAAGGGTTTAATGTACACGACGCATTGAATGAAGCAGGTTTAGGCCGATTTAAAGCTATCTTTCTGACCACCACCACAACCATTGCAGGCCTCACCCCACTAATGCTTGAAACCTCAGAGCAGGCGCAGTATCTGATTCCAGCAGCAATATCTTTAGCCTTTGGTGAGTTATTTGCCACCACGATCACACTTATCCTCATTCCGGTTCTAATCGCAATATTTAACGACCTGCATGTCCTTTGGGCTACAAAAAAATCGGACGCTCCTAAAACATCAGCACCGGTTAACGAAGGAAAAACATCATGAAACGAACTCTCTTAACCAAATTTGGACTTATTATAATACCCTGCATTGCAATA
The DNA here is from genome assembly GCA_913063125.1 of uncultured Gammaproteobacteria bacterium. Taxonomy (GTDB): domain Bacteria; phylum Pseudomonadota; class Gammaproteobacteria; order Pseudomonadales; family Ketobacteraceae; genus 42-54-T18. Next base: position 13,735 of record CAJXZM010000039.1, read on the forward strand.
CAGTCCACCCTCGCAGCCGATAGACACTACACTCTTAACTATAACGGTGATGATGTCGGGTATAGCAGAATAATTGTTAAACCGCTGCTAAAAGAAGAACAAATAAAAGGGGAGAAAATAGCGGAAATCAGCGAAATAACACATAGATCTTTTTGGGGCGATACCGACATCCGCTCTAGCAAGCTTGAGCATTACGATAACAATCAGAAAATTTCCCAAGGCGTATATGCTCTGCTATACGAGCAATATCTAGTGCTTTCAAGTCTGGAACAAACCGAATCAGGAAAGCTCAAACAAAAGGAGCGGGTATTTGAGCTAGAAGAGCCATTACTATCAACGATAAGGGAAGGATGGAAACAGTCCTTCGAAACCAGTCTATCCAATCCTGAGCCGATAAGCCCTTATAATTTTCACAACAAAATACTCAAGCCAATCGAATCTGAAGTAAACTTCATTGATCCAAGGAATTTTGATTTAACTCTGAGCTACCTATCCACTCATCTACCAGAAATACTAACAAAATTCCCAGCCAAAAAAATACGTATCTTTAATCCTGAATCGGATGATGAAAACCCTTTCTACAATGTTATTGCCAATATTGAGAACCAAGATCTAGCTCCACGCCAGACAAAAGAACAGGATACATCCCAGAGAATGACGGTCATTAGGCTGCTTTTCGACAAGAAAGCTCAAATCGAGTATTGGTACCAAGAGAGCGCTGAATCAACACGCCTAGTAAAAATCATTGATTCAACAAGAGAAAAGCGTATTCAAATGACACTCACTAAATTCTAAGGAGAGGACGGTGTGTGACGACGTTAGCCACACACCGTTTAGATAAATTTTATTTCTATCCGTTCAGTTTTACCCATTTGATTTAAAAAGAATACGAATAGCCCAACATTAAACCCTCTGTGTCAGCCTTTTCGACAATGGGACTATCAAGGAGACGATTCGATAATCGGTTGATAGTCCCACTTAATGTCACACTATGATGATGATCAAAATCATAACTAACCCCAAAGCCAATACTCCATATAAATGCGGAACCTGGACGGTATTGAGTACGATCAATTCGAGCATCAACCTCTCTAACACCATAGTAATAATCGCTCACCTCGTGACTCATCCACAAAGCGCCAATTTCTGGCGACGCCGTCCAAGAACCTGATGTAAAGGAATAAGAATAGGAAAGTTCCGCGACATGCCCTTCGTGACCACCACTGATGTCACGGCTAACCTCTAACGAGAATTCACCATAGGATGATTCAACTAAAGCATTGATGCCTGCAACGATAACAGTATCCAGCTTTCGCATATCAGCGAGTTTATCGCTGTCACCGCGGTCTTTATCACCAACATGATCAAAGCCAGTCGTTAATGCTAGTAGCCAATGGTCGCCACCAGAAAAGAAACTACCTACGCGATCCCCTGAGATAAAAAATGTCTTCCAACGCGCTTCGATCAAGGGCATCGTTGAGTTTTCGTTCTTACCTTGCAAATATTCAGATGAAGAATTTATCAGTAAGACACCGATACTTAGATCACTATTATTGGTAGAAATACTTTCCGCCTGAGCGTTAGACCCAAACAAAATAGATGTGGTAAAGGCAGAGATTAATTTCATTTTCATATATACACTCCTGGATTGAACCAAGAGTGTATGAGAGAGGGTATTAATATTTTCTTAAGAAACGGGAAGGCCCAAGGCCAGAAACAGATCAATTCTATTTGATGTTTGTTCCGTCTCAAGAGTCAGTAACTGACGCTCAATCTCGTAAAGGCTGAGCTTTTCTGCTAGCCATTGCTCATACTCAGCAAGACCATCTCGATATTGAGCTTCTATACTGTCATTACGTCGACGTTTTGCAGAATAGGCTTTTTTCATTGCTTGAATTTGTTTTTCCAAATACCCCTCATTTTTCGACAAAGACTCTACTTCGAAATAGGCACCCTCCAAGGTCCGGCGATACTCAACCAAGGCTTTTTGCGCATCAAGCTCCGCTATTTTTACAGCGACCTCCATACGTCCACCATTAAATACCGGCTGGATTAGTTGCCCCAATAAACTCCAGACAGGGTCTTTACCCAATAAATTCTGATGCCCAGTAGAGGTTTGCGTCACATCTAAGCTTAGTGAGAAGCTGGGGAATAAAGAACGATAAGCAATATCACTATTGGTATCTGCACGTGTAACACTCACCAGAGCCATCAAGACATCAGGTCGATTAAGTAAGTAGCTACTTGGCACTTGTACATTTGGTAGACCCAACGTTATCCAGTCTTGGGAGAATTCTAGATCTTGGCCAAAGAAACCCACTAGGCGTCGAGCAGAAGTTTCAACATCGGCAAGTTCAGCTTTGGCTTGGCTAAGCTGAGAACTAGACTGCCGATAATTCACTCGTGCTTCTTCCAGATCCACAAGCGCAATTCTACCAACATGAATTTGTTGTTCTGCACGAATCACTGCATTCTCGAGTAAAACCGTCGATTTTATTGCAAGCCCTTGTTGTTCCTTCATAGTGGAAAGGTTAAGACGTGATTTTAGCGCCTGAGCAATCAAAGAACGTTTTAGCGCATCTTGCTGTAGACGACTAATACGAAGATCCAACCGTGCACCTTCTCCTTGTTTTTTTATTTTCCCCCAAAGGTCAAGTTCCCATGAAACCTGGGCACCTAATTGATAACGACTCTCGTATTTTTTAGCATACTCGATAATTTTTTGACGGTTTGCTGACGCATTCAGATTTAACTCAGGTTTCTGATGGCTTATCGCCTGCTTAAGTAATAACTCTCGCTGGTCAAGTTCCAAATTAGACACTTGAAGTTCGTGAGAATGATTCAAAACCGTTGCCAGCCATTCCTTCATCACCGGGGAATCCACTACATCAACGAGGGAACGCTTGTCACTTTCATCCAACTCCCATTCGATCGACCAATTCTTTGGGAGTCTCGTTTCCTCCTCTGCAGAGTTGGCATAATGAAGAGGCTGACTCACACAACCTCCCAGAAGAAAAACAACGACGATAAGAACATATTGCATAAGACACTCCCCTAATTTTACCAGGAGTATCGTTCAAACGATCTTAAGATAGTGTTAAGGGGCTTTCTCGACTGCAACTACACGGTTTCTAACACGAGGTCACGAATGAAATTACTGTATTGATCTTTCATTGGAAGATCAATGTCAACTTTGAGACGGCTTCTTTTAGCTTTCACTGCTTTGTCTGCTTTAGGGTTTACACCATCCTTTTCATAGGGAACCCAATAAACACCAACACCTCTCTTCTGCCAACCTGGAAGATCATTAAAATTCACCCTTTTTTGAAACAGGAACTCATTCTTATCTGAAACTGACATCCTGGTAAAAGTTGCTGCAGATTCTTTTGGCGACACACCTTCTTTTCTTAAACACCAATAGCAGTGAGCATTCAACGCATTTCTGTGGGCATCTTCATTCCTCCAGCGGAAGTAGTCAATTACCAGGTTTCTATTCGGTAATTGGCTTATTCGACTATCAAAGACTCCAATGTCACCCAACAACAGACTGAACTTAGCACTAGCTTCACCCGCTAGAACGGAATTGAACTTCCGCTCTTTCCTTTCAAAGGCACATTCATTCAAATCAAAAAGCAAAGAAATTTCATCACTCTGCGTATAACCATAAAGCACTTTAAAGCCGCACTGCATTAAGTGCATTACTGTTGCAGTCATCATATCCCTAAATCTAACGTCATAGGGAGCCTCAAACTTGTGTTTGTCCTTGGTTAGTGTAGTAAAGCACCGCCCATCAATTCTTGCGACCATATACATACCCGGCAGGACACAATTATCCTGTGCGGTTTCATATATTCGCATTTTCTTATCCAACTCATTAAACTTCATCTTTCCACTCTTCTACGGTGAAGCCACCGTTTGTCATGACTACGTAGTACAACTTATCAAATCCCTCAGAGTATTTCGGTAACTCCAATTTATTGTAAATCCCCCTTAATCCGACTTCAGGAATACATTCTTTTCCCTTTCGCATAGAATTTCTTCTCAAACATTCGTCTAGACTCGATTGAAAATAGTACCCAATCACCTCGAAACGATGAGCTTTTAATTTTCTGATATATTTCTCTCGATCCTCTACTGTAGGGTTCGTGTTATCAATGACAAATTTCTGCTTCGATTCCACGCACGCATCTAAGAGAATCGCCTCGCGATGTCGCGTTCTCAACATATCCATACTTAAACGAATATGTGTTCCGTAAAAATTCTTGAGATAGTAGGAAGATTTACCACTTGCTTGAAGCCCAACAAAAATAACACCTTTCATATTTCGATAAACCCAGAATCAAGACAATAAAAAATTGGGGTGGACGACGGGACTCGAACCCGCAACGGTCGGCATCACAAGCCGAGGATCTACCAATTGATCTACATCCACCATAATCTTCTATCATAAAACTGGAGCCCCAAGTCAGACTTGAACTGACAATCTGCTACTTACAAGACAGCTGCTCTAGCCAATTGAGCTATCGAGGCATGGCTGGCAGAGCAGGACTCGAACCTGCCTCTATCTCGGTTAACAGCCGAGTGCTCTCACCTGGAGTGCTATCTGCCAATTTTTCTACATTAATTGGAGCGGGATAAGGGAATTGAACCCTTGTAGGTAGCTTGGAAGGCTACTGCACAACCATTATGCCAATCCCGCGTTAAAACTTTCTCTTTCTTTTAATTATTAGAAAGAATGGCTATGCCATCGATGTCATCTTGATATGTCATGACCGTCTCCTCTACATATAAGTTGTATTTTAATTGGTGCGTCCAGAAGGAATTGAACCTTCAGCCACCCGGTTAAAAGCCGGATGCTCTACCAATTGAGCTATGGACGCGTAAACTTTTTTCCAGGCAATAAAAAACCCCGGAAGGTTTTGGCCTTCCGGGGTTTCGCATTTACTGCTTTACCCTGTAATGGAAGGCTTAACCGCCTTCCTTATTGGTTAAGCGATTAACTGAGGATGTTATTCCCCACAACATTATTTCGATGATTATTCTTGGCGCAACACACAGACAGAACAAGACAACAACGCGCTGGCGCTGTAATCATTGCTAATGTCTTCTTGCCGTGAATGGAAATCATTTGTTTCTCCAAATAATGTGCATATGTAATCTATGGCATAATTAAAACATACTTTTTGAAAAAGCCAAGGATTGTTTTGTAATTTTTTAGATATTTTTTATTACAGACAAATTATATTTGCCAAAACCTATTACTCGAAGCACGTTTAGAAACTACCTAATCGACACATATTTCCCTAATGTTCTGCCGACAGGGGTTCGATAAAAAATTTTGATTTTATAAAACAACACTTGGAATTTTCAATAAATATGTTTAAATGACGCCAACTACTGCTACGAACACTTAGGACAACAATGAATCGAGTTCAATCATACAAAGCAAAAACAGACAACACGCAGACATTTCGCTGCCAGGTGTCTTTCGTTTGTTGCTCCAGCAGTATAAGCTAATCGCTTAACTTTATAGGAAGGCGATATAGCCTTCTTATAAAGGGGAAAGTTGAAAAACTAGAAAACCCGGAAGGCTATAATCTTCCGGGTTTTTTTGTGGATTATTAAAATCGTAGGGGCTTAGGAAACTAGGCAAAATGAAATGTAATGCCGTATTTCAAATAGAGATTATTTTCATCACTACTAGCAAGCTCAAACTGACAATCTATTTGTCCAGATGACTGCTGCGCAAGTGTTTTTTAAGCTAATCAGTTACTTGAGATCGACATTATGAATAACCATAGATACAAATATCCACGTACCCCCCATTTACCCTGGTCACCAGGGTACACAAGTGTAGACGTAAGAAGGTCGTCAACTGACCCTTTTTTGGGCAAAGAGATTGTGGTCACTGAAAAAATGGACGGGGAAAATACTACAATGTATGCAGAGCATATACATGCAAGGTCATTGGATAGCCGCCACCACCCTTCTAGGGATTGGGTAAAAGGACTCCACGCCAAAGTTGCCAACCAGATTCCAGAAAACTGGCGCTTATGTGGCGAAAACGTTTATGCAAAACATGCAATATTTTACGAAAATTTACCTAGCTATTTTCTGTTGTTCTCTATATGGAACGATAAGAACAGGTGTTTGAGCTGGGATGAGACCGTTGAATGGGCCTCTCTCTTGGACCTAGTTATACCACCGGTTTTATATCGAGGCATTTGGGATCAAGAACAGCTCCAGAAACTCTCAATTGATACAGCCATATGTGAAGGTTACGTTGTTCGGTCGACTGATGAATTCCACTATGACGCCTTTTCAGTTAGCGTCGCAAAATGGGTAAGACCTAAACACGTACAAACTGACAAACATTGGATGCATGCTGATATTGAACCGAATCAATTAGCTACCCACGTCAAGAATGGCCAGGGAGGACACTATGAATAAGTCATTAACGATATTTTTGGAATCGCTAAAAACAGACGGAACGCCAGGGATTGATGAGTGCGTGAAGCACCTAGGAGAACGCCTGCCATTGCTGTTAAAACTAAAGGACACAGAGCAGGATCCAGAGTGGCATGCAGAAGGTAACGTGCATATTCATACTGACATGGTATTAGACGAATTGTATATTCTGCTGGAAAGAGATGCACTGCATATAAATGGGGAAGCGAGGCAAGCTCTAGTGCTGGCTGCGCTATTGCATGACATTGGAAAACCCGTATGTACAAAACGAAGAGAGATAAATGATATCGTTCGTGTTGTATCACCTGGGCATGAGGATCAAGGGCGCTCGTATTTAGCTTATAAACTAATGGGGACCGGTCTTTCTTACTTCGTAATTAAGACCGTTCTGGGACTGATCGGTGAACACCATATGCCAAAACTATTGGTCGTAAGGGACAAACCGATTGGGGATTATCTTTCCTTAGCCCGGCGAGCTGAATGCGAGTTACTTTATTACTTGGAGTTAGCAGACATGTCTGGGCGTCATTGCCCAGACAAAAGCAAACAGCTGGAATATCTTGAGCTATTCAAAATGTTCTGCATGGAATACCAAGTATGGAAACCGAAAGAAGCCGCTTGCTATCCAGGTTACCAAGACTGGCAAGCCCATCTCTTAAGGGAATTATCCGACTTCGACGTTGACACCATAGATCTAATTTATGGGAATGCTGTTAGGGACCGTGAAAGTGGTCTAATCAGCACAGTTTCTGAAGCAGTAGCAAGATCCTTCCAGTATCGTGATAGCTTTCCTCAATTGGTGGTAATGTGCGGCCCTTCAGGCTCAGGAAAAACAAGATGGATACAGAATCATCTTTCTGGCTATGACGTTGTGTCTCTCGACAATATACGACAGGAGATCTGTGGTGATAGAACAAGCCAGAAGATGCGAGGACAAGTGATGCAAGAAGCGAAATCTCAATTAAAACATCATTTGAGATCAAAAAATCGTGTTGTCTGGGATGCGACCAATTTACGTAAAGATTTCAGGGCGCAAATTTGTGCATTGGGTTTTTCCTACCAAGCACTGGTAACTCTTGTGATTTTACAGCAAGAGGAAGCTGCTTATTTTGAGGGAAACGAAAAACGATCGCGTTCGGTGCCAAAAGACATCCTACAGCGGCAACTTGATTCCCTTCAATGGCCCACTGTTGATGAAGCTCACCGCAGCCTGACAGTTGGAAAGGGCCTGACGCATCACTATGAAGGCACGTTACAGGAAAGGGGATTTTCTTTCTGATCTGTAATCATCAATGCAGGGTACCATCCAGATGTTCAAAATCACCTGCACCAAGTTCACTTAATTTTTTAAATTTGTGATCCGTGTATTCCCATACTCATTTTTTCACAATACCCTATCATGAGAGGGGGTGCCACCACCTATAGGCAAGCACTCCCACTACACCGTCATTTACCGACTTGTAACTGCATTGCTGCGAGAACGCCCCTTTTGAGTAACTGCATTACTACGGGCACGCCCTTCTACTATTCCACCTTTAAACGACATTGCAGCTGCGTTGTGGCGAAGTAATGGCCATGAGGCGCTAAAAACTTGCACTTTTGGATAAAATTCTGAAAGCGGTATTGATGTGTTTGGTTCATTTTCTGGGTCATGAATGATGACGTTTGTAGCAGTTGCACCAATCAAAACAGAGGCATGCCCATAGGTTTGCCCACTGCTATTGGTCTTTTGCCAAAACACCATCATAGGTCCCCATTTTTTTAACAATGTTTGAATTTCTTTTCCGGAGTTTGGCAACCCACCATCTACTGTAACTAAATTCTCGTTACTCATAAAGGTGGGCAACCAACCGTGCTGTAATGCCCAATGCCCTGTTCCTGCACTTCCATCCTTGTGGGATACATTCTTAGAGAAAAGTGCAGGAACACCAAGTCGTGGTCCGGCTGCGAACCCATATCCGACCATGCACGCGCTTGAATACCAGCAGCCTGTGGGGTCCATTTGATTATTATCTTGTCCAAATTCAAGCTGAGTTACATAGTTAACATTGAGAAACATTTTTACGCCTCGTCTGTGGGTATTCCAAAGGTATAGTGTCGATTACTACACGTACTTACGCTATCAGAACACAAGAAGTTTACGTTGGAGCCATTCTACTACGACCTAATTTGATTAGCACAGGTATCAGTTGGCTAAAATTTTGGTAAAATTACCAGTTTTGGAGAATTCGACTTCAAAAAAATTGAGGCACAAGAGCTCAATTCTTATCGATTATACATATTAAGGTAGTCGTATACCCCCTGAACCACAAAAGCCATCTTTCTAAAATTCAACGTTTCTGGCAAATCAGCACTTGTATGATACGCCTTATTCCTATAAAACGCCGTATCTGTAATCATTAATGCAGGGTACCCAAACCACCAAAAATTTAAGTGATCTGACAACGTCATCCCAGGAAAAAATGGTGGTGCGTTAATAGAAACTACAGGAAGGCCGGGGAACCTACTCATGCTTCTTTTAAGCATCCTCAACTCGGGAATCTCGCTATATGCTCCAACCAAAGCAATAAAATTTCCTACCTCAGGATATACGCCTGATAGCCATGGCATAGGATACTCCTGACTATTTTCAGCATCTGTAAAATATCCTATCATCTCAAAATTTATCATGAGCACTACATTGGCATTAGATTCATTCAACGATTGAGCATATTGAAAACTACCCATATCTTTGGACCGAAAGTAAGGAGGCTCCTCGAGCGAAAAAGCAACTAATTGTACTTCTACTTCTAATTGAACGCCCTTTAATAATCGAGAAAGCTCCAGCAAACCTGCGACACCACTTGCATTATCATCAGCCCCTGGCAACCCACCCGCACTATCATAATGCGCTCCAATCACAATTATTTCGTCTGTTTTTGGACCAAAACGAGATACTACATTTTTGTACTCGACACCCCAAACGTCATATTTTTGGTACTCTGTATCTTTATTGGATTTAGAAAATTCTTTATAAATGTAAGATGCAGTAATATCGAGATTATCGACATCATCGCTTCTTGGTGGAAATATTGTGGATAATTTTACGACATGATTTTTTAGCCGTACATCATCTACTAATACTATTTCAGGCTGTGATTCCATTTCTTGTATTGGCTGCGTAAACAGTGCCCATAACGCTACTACAATCATTGCCAACAATATCACTAAGGTAATAAGCATACCGTAGAGTTTTGCCATTTAAGTCACCTCAAATTATTAAGATCATATACTAGCCAAACATTCTGCCTTAGATATGCCTCAGCTGTGGCGAAAAATGGCATTTTTTCTCCTCTACAATATTTCATGCTATCAACGTCTCTTATGCATATATCGCTTGTACTGCTTCCACATATCTCAGTACATTGCTCGCGTAGAACCCAGAACTATTTATATTATTAAACTCTATAACCTTAAATCCATCTTCGGAAAGGGCAACATCCATTACAAGCGATTCAGATGGTACCCACTTCTTAATAATACTATTCGCGTAATCAATTACATCCTGCTCAATAACATCAGAAACATGCGGCCTACCCGCAATCTTATATACCGATCCTGTTACAACCTTACGATTGACCACAAAGAGGCGGTATTCTCGGTAGATCGCTTTAACTGGTGATGCGATCACTTCCAGCTCTGAAAGGTATTTCTTGGACGGGTCACTTCTCCATATTTTTAACATTTCACTATCGATAACCATTCCATCAAAAACCTTATTGTCCTCCATAGGACGAATGAAGAATTTTGTCATGTGACCAACACGGATATCACTAAATACCCCCGTAACGATATCAGAGTTCAGTAAATCCCCCCCCAACTCACAAAGCCACTTATCGTAGCTAAATTTTTCGTTCAGAAAACTACCAGGAGTCCATTTTCTATCCATTGCAATTTTTGAAAGCTTAATTGCGCCACAAACATACACCTTTCCTGAAATGAATACGTCAGGTTCCAAAACAAGCTTACCGCTAGGTATGAAGACTGATGTATACCCTATACCCAAAATATCTAGAGAATCGGTAAGCAACTTATAATTTTCAGATCTGAATATATTTTTTTGAATTACCCAATGCATCACTCTACCTCGATAAATACTATCTGCTGTTCCTATCAGCCAAATGGCAGATAGCTGATATTTTCACTCCAATAAGCGTATTGACGTAAATTAGGGTGTGAAATGCATCCTATCTCACACCCTAACATGCCAAATTCAGCACCGAAGACTCACCTTAAGTCAGCATTGTAAAAAACTCTCTGCTAATGCTCTCGGTACCACCTCATAACGCTCAAAAGTCATTGAGAAACTCGCCCTACCGGCAGTTAATGAACGTAAGTCTCCGATATAACCAAACATGTTTGATAACGGTACTGATGCATAAATCACAACACCATTACCACGAAAACTCTGCTCATTGACCTTTCCTCGCCGACGATTTAGGTCGCCAATACAGTCACCCACACATTCCTGAGGAGTAACTATTTCTAATGCCATCATTGGTTCCAACAGCGCAGGTTTGGCAATCCTTGCCGCCTTACAAAAAGCTTCATTTCCCGCAATTTCGAAAGCGAGCTGGGAAGAATCCTGAGCATGGATTGCACCATCAGTTAGAACCGCTTTAAATCCCGCACATGGATATCCCCCAAGCACTCCATTTTGAGCAGCTTTACGAATCCCAGCTTCAACCGAAGGAATAAATTCCCTCGGAATACAGGCTCCCGCAATTTTACTTTCAAATTCTATCTCCTCACTCTCAATAGGTATGAATGAAATGGTTACCTCCGCAAACTGACCAGGTCCACCGCGCTGCTTCTTATGAGTATATGAAACCTCAACCGCTTCAGTCATCGTTTCGCGGTAAGCAACTTGAGGTTTACCCACAGTTACCTCCACATCAAAGTCAGTCCGCAACCGAGATATCACTATTTCCAAGTGAAGCTCGCCCATACCCGATAGCAGAGTTTCACCACTGCTACCCGTACCAACACACAAACTAGGATCCTCACTCGCCAAGATCCGTATAGCATCAGCAAGTTTGCATTGCTCTTGCTTGGTTTTCGCCTCTATTGCTATGTCGATTACCGAGGAAGGCACCGAAATACGCTCTAACACAACTGGCCTAGAAACGTCACATAGGGTATCTCCAGTATCAGTATCTTTAAGCCCTAGTACTGCGACAATATCTCCCGCCATAATGCTATCTATAGCTTCACGCTTGTCCGCATGCATAAGGTATATTCGGCCAATACGTTCTGACTTACCATTAGTGCAATTCAGCACCTTTTCACCGGCGCTAAGTTGGCCACTATAGACTCGCAAATACGTTAACGAACCGTGTTTGTCATTAGTCATCTTAAACGCCAAAGCGCAAAAAGGTTCAGCAACAGTGCAAGCCACCTCCATTTCAGATTCATCGTGATAACAAGTCGCAGCCATCCTCAACTTATCTTCTGGGGATGGCAGATACTTAATCACCGCGTCCAACAAAGGTTCCACTCCTTTGTTTTTAAATGCAGAAGCACAACAAATAGGTACAGCCTTTCCCATCAACGTAGCCTTGCGTATTGCTTGATGCAAAGTCTCTTCGGGTATAAAACGACCCTCAAGTAAGTCTTCCATAAGATCATTATCAACTTCAGCGAGTGCATAGAGCAACTTCTCTCGCAACTGTTTCGCCGATTCAACTAAGTTCTCTGGAATACATTCAACAGAGAAACACTCCTGATCATCAACCCACACCATGGCCCTCATTGAAACAACATCAATTAAACCCCGATAATCACTCTCTGCGCCAATTGGAAGTTGAAGTACCAACACGTGTACAGCAAGCTGGCTCTCTATCGATTGAATGACACTGAAGTAGTCAGCCCCGATACGATCCATTTTGTTGACAAGACAAACCCTCGGTACAGAATACTTATCTGCTAATCGCCAATTCGTTTCCGATTGTGGCTCAACACCTGCAACCGCATCAAAAACGACAACGGCACCGTCCAATACACGTAACGAACGATTAACTTCAATATTGAAATCAATGTGCCCCGGCGTATCAATGATATTGATACGATGATTTTTCCACTCAACAGTGACAGCTGCGCTATTAATGGTTATACCTTTTTCTCGCTCCTGGACCGATGAATCAGTAACCGTGTCGCCATGATGCACATCACCTAAACAATGCGATTCCCCCGTAAAGTAGAGAATACGTTCAGTTAGCGTTGTTTTTCCAGCATCAACATGAGCAATGATGCCGATCTTTTTTAATTTGGAGTAAGTCATTGAATACCTCACAAAAAAACCTGTTAAGTTATTACACCTAACAGGCTTTTTTAGTGAGTCCTGGTAGGCGTAAATTACCTCCCAGGATTATTTTCGATAAACAATACTAGGTCACCCTGACCTTCTTCCATATAATGAATTTTATTTCCATTAACCGTCAAATATTTCGACTCAAATGAAAATTCTGCCAAGATGTTTGTTTCGTTCATATCCCCTCACCTAACTTTTATCTAGTTGTGTTTTAATCAACAGCGATGGAAAAGTTGGTTGCAATTATGTCGGTTCTTAAATTCTTAATCGCCAAATACTCTTGCGACATTAGGCAATCCTTAAGGTGCTGCATCGTTGGAAACTTCACTAAGGAAAGCTTAGCATCTTGATTCGCCCACTCACCTTCCAGCAAATCAATATTTTGCTCTGTACTCCCCATCACTAAAACTTCCGCTCCAGCTTTCACAAAGATAGGATGCGCCGCTTGACCATAGGCCATTAACGAGGCGTGACCTTCGGGTAAAATAGCCGAAGCAATCAGATAAGCGGGTTTAGGCTGCGACATAAGCACCTCCCACCGCATCAAATACTTCACCACTGTTCTCTCCACTAATGCTTGCACGGAAATAAGTAGCTACATCACTGGCAGCAATACCTGAGCTACTATCTGCGCCCCACTGCTCCATGGTTTCTTTTACCATGCTCGGGCTAACGACATTAATTCGTTTACCATCGGTCAGTTCTAGCGCTGCGGTAGCGATAAAGGCATTGACCGCAGCAACACCCATAGCAATTGCCGCAGTACCCGGCATAGGATGATTCGATGCTTGCCCCGAGGTTAAAGTAATCGAACCGTCGTCATTTAAATACTCCAAGCCAATGCGCACTAAATTCACCTGCCCCATAATTTTATTGTTTAGTACCATATCAAAACTAGAATCAGGCATATCTTGCAGGCGGCCCATTTCCCCATTGCCAATCATACTGACAATGGCGTCGACCTTGCCGACTTTTTCATACAAAGCACGGATCGACTCTTTATTCTCAACATCAACAGTAACATCTCCCTCACTATGACCCACTGCGATGACTTCATTTTCCCGTTGTAAATTTTCGACCACAGCCTTACCGATAGTACCGTTTGCGCCAATTGCTAAAATCTTCATAACTATTTCCTCAATTAGAATTGTGTTTTCTGCAACCAACCAATGGTTGTATTAGCCAGTTGGCTAGATTGATCTTCTTGTAAAAAGTGCGAGGCATTTTCTACTGTCATGTGGGGCTGATTTTTTGCACCACTAAAGTTCTGCTGAAATTTTGTGTCGTAACCTTGATCCGCCAAGAAAGGATCTTTGTCACTAAACAAGGTTAATACCGGATGCAGCCATTGCTTAAGCTTGAGCCAGTCTGCATTTACCTCGTTCAGATCCGATGCCACAATTTCCGGCATTTTGCGCGGTGCGGCGTAATACTCAGGGCTAGGAAATGGCGCGTTGTAGGCCGACATCTCATCAGCGTTCAACTGGCGAGTGGTCAGTGCTTGCAGCACTTGGCCAATATCCAGTTGCTTGGCATGCCGGAAATACCCAGCCCAGTTACCATAATTCATATTACTGGCTAATTTTTCTATACTAGGTTTACCTGCTAAGGCCGCCAGAGCTTTAAGAATCTTAGGCACCATAAATTTAGCCACAGTATTCATTTCGGCCAGAGCGGTATTGGCCACGACTAAGCGGTCTAGCCACTCGGGCTCCTGCGCTAGCACTCGCAAGCCTATCATGCCGCCCCAATCCTGAAAGAACGCCGCCCCATGCTTAATGCCCAACTGCTGGACAAAACTTCGCATCCACTTCACGTGATTACTATAGGTGTGCTCATCTGAGCTAGGAGGCTTGTCAGACTTACCAAAGCCGATCAAATCTGGAGCTATCACTCGATAACCCGCGTCCACCAATACTGGAATCATATGGCGGTAGAGGTAGCTCCAAGAAGGCTGACCGTGAAACAGAAAGATCACCTTCTGCCTCTCTTTACCTTCATCTAACTTACTTTCATCTAAATAGTGCAGGCGCATACCATCAACCTGAATATAGTGTGGCTTAAAGGGATAATCGCTCAGGTTTTCAAAGGCTTCATCCGGTGTTCTCAGGGTATCGGCTTTAATCTTCATATCACTGACCTCGTGTTTTTCGTCTGTTCTATTAATCATTGCTTAAACACACTTTAGTCCAGCTAACAGTCAGTAAAAAGCATAGCTTTTTGCACAACATGGTCATATTATTAGACCATGACGAATTTGGAACATTTACAAGTAATCGATGCAATCTGCACAGAAGGCAGCTTTCAGGCAGCCAGTGAAAAACTGCACAAGGTACGCTCTGCGGTGTCTTACTCGGTAAAGCAGGTGGAAGCCCACTACGGTATGCAGCTCTTTAATCGCGAGACCTACAGGCCAGAGCTCACCGCTGAAGGCAAGATACTGATTGTGCAAATCCGCCGCCTACTAAAACAGGCCTGTGAATTTGAAAGCTTTGTAAACGAAATGAAGGGAGAGAATGAAACCGAAGTAAAGTTGGGGGTCAGCTCGATATTCCCCATAGAAAAAATCACCGGCTTATTGATTGAGCTGAAAAAAGAATTCCCTCAAACTACCATTCATCTAGAAATGGAAGTCGCCTCCGGTGATAGGTTGCTGCTAGAAGAAAAAGTCGACATAGGTATTTATGGCACACCCAATCGCAATAAAAGCATCGACCATAAGCTAATCGATACGCTGAATATTCCCTTGGTAATCTCCAAAGATTTACCGCTTGAAAATGCCAATCTAGCGACTGAGGCTGACCTAGCCGCCTACCCGCAAATCATCATCAAATCGTCTGACCGCCAGTCACCGGATTCCAATATAGTAGACGATGCGCCTAAGTGGTATGTCACCGATCAACATACCAAAAAAACCTTAATAACCTCGGGACTTGGTTGGGGAAGGTTACCTAGACACCTTATTGAAAACGAAATTCAAAATCAGCGTTTAATTTGCCTGGATACTCAAGGGGATCTCAACTTGCCCATGTATATTGCCAAATTAAAAAATAAAGCGCTGGGCCCTGTGGTGCAAAGGATTTGGAATCATTTTCACTAGCGACTCCAGACTGCTTTATAAACACTGCATAACGACATCAAACCTCAGCTAAATTCCCCTTACTCTCCAACCATTCCTTCCTGTCTCCCGCTCTTTTCTTCGCGAGAAGCATATCCATTACTTTATGAGTATCATCTCCGTCCTCAATGGTTAGCTGCACCAAACGGCGGGTATCTTTTGCCATGGTGGTTTCACGTAGTTGCAACGGGTTCATTTCACCCAAACCTTTAAATCGTTGCACACTGACATTGCCACGTTTTTTCTCGGCCTTTATTCGATCCAACACACCTTCTTTTTCTGCTTCATCCAATGCGTAATAGACATCCTTCGCTATATCAATTCGATAAAGCGGTGGCATTGCCACATACACATACCCAGCTTTCACTAACGGTTTAAAGTGCTGTAAAAACAATGCACACAATAACGTGGCAATATGCAGCCCATCAGAATCAGCATCGGCAAGGATACAAATTTTGTGGTAACGCAAGTTGTCCGTATTATCTGATGCTGGATCAGCGCCAATCGCAACCGATATATCGTGAACTTCTTGTGATGCTAAAATCTCGGTAGAATCAACTTCCCACGTATTGAGTATCTTTCCACGCAACGGCATAACTGCTTGATAAATTCGATCTCGAGCCTGTTTCGCCGACCCACCCGCAGAATCCCCTTCCACTAAAAATAGCTCAGAAGCTTCTGGATCTTGGCTCGTACAATCAGCCAGTTTTCCTGGTAAAGCAGGCCCAGAAGTTACTTTTTTACGAATCACTTTTTTACTGGCACGCATACGCTTTTGGGCATTGTTAATTGCGTACTCTGCTAATGCATCACCATCATCCGTATGTTGATTTAACCAAAGACTGAAGGAGTCTTTTACAACACCGGACACAAACGCTGCTGTTTGGCGTGATGATAAACGTTCTTTTGTTTGTCCTGAAAATTGGGGGTCTTGCATTTTAACGGATAAAACGTAACTACAACGATCCCAAATATCGTCCGGTGTTAACTTCACACCACGGGGTAATAGATTACGAAATTCGCAATATTCCCGCATCGCTTCCAACAACCCGGTACGGAATCCGTTTACGTGAGTACCACCTTGAATCGTTGGTATTAGGTTTACGTAACCTTCTGTTGTTAATTCACCGCCTTCCGGCAACCACTGCACAGCCCAATCAACAGCCTCCGTTTCTGCAGCCATCGACCCAACAAACGGCTCTATCGGTAACAATGTCCAACCTTGGTTCGCTGCTTTTAGGTAGTCTTCCAACCCATTTTCATAACACCACTCATGGGTTTCATCAGCTTTTTCATCAAAAAACTTAATAGCTAACCCTGGACACAATACGGCTTTTGCGCGCAATAAATGCACAAGCCTTGGCACAGAAAAATTTACCGAATCAAAATACTGTGCATCGGGCATAAACCGAATTGCGGTACCTGTATTTCGCTTCCCACAGGTATCAATAACTTCAAGATCAGAAGCTTTCTCTCCATTTTGAAATCCTATGCGGTGCACTTCTCCACCACGCTTGATAGTCACTTCCAACACTTTGGTCAACGCATTTACTACAGAAATACCCACGCCGTGCAAACCGCCGGAGAACTGATAGTTTTTATTAGAAAACTTGCCCCCTGCATGCAGCGTACTTAAAATCACTTCAACACCAGGCTTGCCTTTTTCTGGATGGATATCAACAGGCATACCACGGCCATCATCAGTCACTTTCAATGAACCATCTTTGTACAGAATGACCTCGATAAAACTTGCGTGTCCGGCTAACGCCTCATCGACACTGTTATCGATAACTTCTTGAGCAAGATGATTAGGCCTTGCCGTATCGGTGTACATTCCTGGTCGTTTTCTGACGGGGTCCAAACCTGATAGGACCTCAATGGAATCAGCGTTATAATCTTCGTTTGCCATAAGCTTTTACGTACTCTTTAAAATAAGACAGCCAGAATACCTGGCAACTGTGTTTCAAACCCATAAAAGCCTCAAACTGCACTATTTGACAGCTCAAGGTCACGATAATCCACTGAAAAAGCAACATTTTGGAAGTAGTCGGCGATCAGAGACGCGTTTGCTGACTTAGGAGAACGGTTTAAGCCATGAATGTAAAAAAGATAGGGCGATACTGACACTTCAGGTTCTTTGCTCGTGGGTTACGGGTAAGAGGGTTCTAAGTAATAATGGGAGAGATCTTAGCACAAGGATTTATCAATATCCTTTAATCGTGTAATCCACTTCAAACACAACCTCTTCTACCCGAGAAACTGCGCTTTTTACACGTCCATCGGGGTACAAGTCAAACCACCGATAACCAGGCGCTTTGTCATCCACTGCAAAATCTTCGCTATCAGGCTTAAACTGTACGCACGTTGAGGGTACAGAGAACAACTTAACACCTTTACGCTCGGCTTCGTACACTTGATGGACATGACCCCAAATAATGGCTTTGACATGATCAAACTGATCCATAATGCTAAATAACGCGTCTGCGTTACCTATAATTTGATCATCCAACCAAGGGCAACCGACTTGCACGGGCTGATGATGCATACACACCATAACGTGATGTTCTTTTGTTTGCTCGAGAGAGTTTTGTAAAAAAGTAAGTTGCTCTTCTGCAAAGTTTCCGGGTACTGCCCCTTCAACCGTTGAGTCTAATAAAATAATGCGCCAACCCTGAAATTCTATCACCATTGGGCAGCATTCATCGGCACGCTGCTCTACGCTCATTTCATGGATGATATCGTGATTTCCTGGCAACCAATAAACAGGCTCAGGAAAGCGATCCATATGCTGATGAAAGCGTTGGTAAGACGCTGCACTACCATCTTGAGAGAGGTCACCAGTGGCAAGGTAAATATCAGCCGCTGGCTGCTCAAGTTCAATAAGATCCAATACCTTAGCCAAGCTAAATTCAGTATTTAACCCCAACAGCTTACCTTGATCGCTCTCAAAAAGATGGCAATCAGATAACTGTACAATTCTTATGGGCTTAATGTCGAACAAAGTACCGATCCATTTATTTACATAAGTAAGTATTACTTATAACTCACAATTCAGTGACTCGCCAGTTGAAACGCTAGAATAGGAATAGGAGTACACAAAAAAATGATGATAATTCGCACAGTTTGGGTTCATTCATTTCTACAAGCAACAAAACGTGAACTTCGTCACAGTTTGTTGCTTCATGCTTTTTGCCACAAAATCCATTACTCAAGCAACGGAACTTCCATGGAGATACCTACGTTTTTGCAGTGTTGTAACCATTCACCTAAAAATGTATTTAATTGAGCCTTTTCATCAGGCATATACATGCGTTGATTCGGGTATTCATAACGCTGCCGCACATATCGATTCTTTTGAAATGACAATACTTCTGCGACATGGGCATCATGGTATAGCCTGACGGTAATGGTAGGCTGCGGCATCCAGTCAACCAACTCCGATTCTTGCGCTAAACGCAGCGTAACGGTGTATTTACTACGCTCTATAACAAAGATAGATACTCTGCTTAGTTCTTCCGATGCGGTTTCCACACCAAAGCTCCATCTAGACTGCTCATCAATGGTCGGCATCAGCCTGAGAAACCGCAAGTAGTTAGTTTCACAGCTACTAATAAAACCTTTTAGATCTGGTACATATTTTTCAGAGCGTTTCACTCAGCCTCCACCCCGCATATTACGTACTATTGCCACTTATCCTGCATCCGTTGCCAATTCACCTGCAACCATTGGAGGGCAATGATACCTGCGGCATTGCTAATGTAATTTTCATGCAAGGCATGCATCGCCTCTTCTCTGGAGAATACCTGAACCCATATATCCTCACCCTCAGACTTTAAGCCGTGCACGCCTCCCATTCCTGTTGAGTCAACACCACCACAGTAAAGTGTTATTTTCTCGTTACTACCACCTGCACTGGGGTAAAACTCATAAATATATTCAAGATCCAGTATTTCGGCCCCCGCTTCTTCTTGTGCTTCGCGATGAGCAACATCTTCGTTTTTTTCACCCTCTTCGACAATACCAGCTACCAGTTCCATCTGCCAAGGCCCTTCATGTGCATACAGGGTACCTATACGAAACTGTTCTAACACCACTACATTATCCTTATAAGGGTCATATAACAGTACCGCTACCGCATTTGGGCGCATAAAGCACTCTCGAATCAAGGGCTTACTCCAGCCCCCTTCGATGAGTTTATGCCGTAATTTATACTTTTGCATATTGAAGAAGCCGTCATAAACACTTGTTTTTTCAAGTATTTCTACATCTTCGACGGTAAAACAGGGGCCGTCTTGATGATCCATGGAAACTCCTTATTGATGGATGTTATTTCAACGAAAGGGAAGAGCAATTCGAACCAACCTTCTTTCAGGCTAGTTCGAATTTTAGATAGGTAAAGCTTCTTGTAGATGAACGTCCAAAAGCACTTAGATAGATACCCAGTAAAACAGATGATTAGACCTTTGCGTAGATCTCACTACCGGCATCTTTAAATTCAGCCGATTTTTCTTGCATGCCTTTTGCCATCACGTCTTCTGCGTCGACTTTGCTGCTGCCTCCAGCAGCGGCATTCACCATTGGGATTTTGTCAAAACCATTTTTATTCGCATATTCCCTGACTTCTTGAGTTATTTTCATGGAACAGAACTTAGGCCCACACATGGAGCAAAAATGCGCGACTTTATGCGCATCTTTTGGCATCGTCTCATCGTGATACGCCATGGCGCGATCTGGGTCTAATGCGATAGCAAATTGATCCGTCCAGCGGAATTCAAATCGTGCTTTAGACATTGCATCATCCCGAATTTGAGAGCCAGGGTGCCCTTTCGCCAAATCCGCGGCATGAGCCGCTATTTTATACGTAATAATGCCTTCTTTTACATCATCCTTATTCGGCAACCCTAAATGCTCTTTGGGTGTGACATAACACAGCATAGCGGTGCCATACCAACCAATCATTGCGGCACCAATACCCGAAGTAATATGGTCGTAACCCGGCGCAATATCCGTAGTTAATGGCCCTAATGTATAAAAAGGAGCCTCTCCACAGCAATCTAGCTGCTTATCCATATTCTCTTTAATCATGTGCATAGGAACATGACCAGGGCCTTCAATGAGCACCTGTGCATCATACTTCCACGCTATCTTCGTAAGCTCACCAAGTGCTTCCAACTCGCCAAATTGTGCTTCATCATTAGCATCTGCGATTGACCCTGGACGCAAGCCATCTCCAAGCGAGAAAACAACGTCATAAGCCGTCATGATTTCACAGATTTTGTCGAAATTAGTGTAAAGGAAGTTTTCTTTGTGATGTGCAAGACACCACTTGGCCATGATAGAGCCACCCCGAGATACGATCCCCGTCACTCGTTTTACTGTTAGTGGTACGTGACGTAACAACAAACCGGCATGAATCGTAAAGTAATCCACCCCTTGCTCTGCCTGTTCGATCAAGGTGTCACGGAAGATTTCCCAGGTAAGATCTTCTGGTACTCCGTTCACTTTTTCCAACGCTTGATAAATTGGAACGGTTCCGATTGGTACCGATGAATTACGAATGATCCATTCTCGTGTTTCATGGATATTCTTACCGGTCGATAAGTCCATTACGGTATCAGCACCCCAACGGGTTGACCAGGTCATCTTCTCAACTTCTTCGTCAATAGAGGAACCTAACGCGGAGTTACCAATATTGGCGTTAATTTTTACTAAGAAGTTACGGCCAATAATCATTGGCTCAACTTCAGGGTGGTTAATGTTGGCGGGGATTACCGCTCGACCGCGAGCCACTTCATCTCGAACAAACTCAGGAGTGATGATGGCCGGGATAGCTGCACCGTAAGATTCGCCAGCGTGTTGAGTATCTAGACGTCCCTGCGCTCTTGCCTCTTCCAATTTCATGTTTTCACGGATAGCAATATATTCCATCTCTTCCGTGATAATGCCTTGGCGAGCATAATATAGCTGACTGACGTTTTTACCGGCTTTAGCGCGAATAGGCGTACGTTTGTGATCAAAACGCAAATGATCCAACCCTGTATCTTCTCGACGAGACACGCCGTATTCTGAGCTTAACCCTGAAAGCTGTTCAGTATCATTACGACGAGTTGTCCACTCATCACGCATAGGCGCTAACCCTTTACGAACATCAATAACAACATCAGGGTCAGTGTACGGTCCAGAAGTGTCATAAACATAGATTGGTGGGTTCTTTTCACCTCCCAGATCTGTTGGTGTGTCCGCTAAAGATATTTCTCGCATGGGTACACGTACTCCAGGCATTGAGCCCTCGACGTAGATTTTCCTTGAATTAGGAAACGGCTGTACCGATTTTTCATCAACTTTTGCGTTTTTAGCTAGAAAATCTTCTGGAGTTGCACTCATAAATTATCACTTGAAGAGGTAATACTGCGTAGACTTACAACCTACCAAAGCCTTATGAATCATAGGCCTTAGAGGATGATTATGTGAGGGGGAACTATAATCCACCACTAGGCTGGCGGCAACACCTGTCTTACCCTAATCCACAAAACATTGCCTTGTGTTTAACCTTAATGATTATCAGGTAGGTAGCCACGAATAATATCCAACAGCCGTCCCATTGCACCCCGATTTTCATCCACCACCTGCAACCCTTGTGCTGCAAGTTTTTCTCGACAATCCGTATCCAGCAACATGGAAAGAGCCGTCTGACCTAACCCAAGCGGGGTGCTAACGGTTGATAAAACCTCCAATTCTGTCAGCAAATCAGCAACAACTTGAAAGTTAATAACATGAGGTCCTGTAATCGCTGGCGTTCCCATTGCCAATGCTTCTAGCATATTGTGACCACCAACCGGCTCTAAACTACCACCAATAAAGGCAACATCAGACGCTCCCAACAACTTCAAAAGCTCGCCCATAGTGTCTCCTAATACAACCGACGTATCAGCAGAGACGGCATCTGACAGGCTATGCCTAGCTAACGTCCAACCTTTCTGCTCGACTAAAACCGCGACACTATTAAAGCGCTCAGGGTGTCGAGGAACAAGAACTAACAGGGCATTTCCTAACGTGCTTCGAATATACTTAAAGGCTTTTAATACCTGGGCATCCTCACCCTCATGGGTGCTAGCGGCAATAAATACTGGGCGTTCATTACCCCAAATATCTCGAAGATCAGCAGCCTGTTGCTTTAACGCATCATCAATTGCCAAATCGAACTTAACGGTACCGGTGATTTTTAGTGAGGTGGACGGTAATCCTAATTCCACAAAACGATCACCATCCGGTATCGCTTGTGCGGCTATAACGCTAATCTCCCGTAACATAGGCCGCACAAGAAATTTAACCTTGTTATACCCCTCTGCTGAACGCTCAGACATCCGTGCATTCGCCACAATTACCGGAACACCGCGACGGCGACTATAGTGAATCATGTTTGGCCACAATTCGGTTTCCATAATCACTGAGACCAACGGATTAAAACAATCAAGAAAACGAACCATTGCGTTTGGCATGTCGTAAGGTAAATAAACATGGTGCACTCGATTACCAAATGCGGCTATCACACGATCAGACCCCGTTGGTGTCATCGTGGTCACAACAACAGGGATCTTCGGGTAATCTTGCATCAACTGCTCGATAAGTGGCTGTGCTGCTATTAACTCACCCACGGATACCGTGTGGATCCAAATGCTGCTTGAAAGAGGCTCTCGATCATACAAGCCAAAACGCTCACGCTTACGCTCCCGATAAGCAGGGTTTAACTTGCCTCGTGCATTTAAGCGGTACAGTAAATACGGTGTCGCTAGATAAAACACTAAACTGTATAGCCAACGTGCTAACATTTCTCCCCCAAAAGGCATGTAAAGATCGACGATGGATGAATTATAAAAGGCTTAAGGCCATTCGCCCAGGCATTCCCTTCAGTTTTTCAGCTCAAGCAGGCTTATGATACAATTCGCCAATATAATTTATGCTTTCTAACGATGTATTGCTAACAATGTAAGAACTTAATGATGATGGACTCAATGCAAACACCCAGCGCTACAAGAACCTCACCAGAAATATCCACAGATATCCATACGGATATTCTTCTATTGGGTGGTGGTATTGCAGGACTATACCTACTAAAGCTTCTCAGCAACCTTGGTTACGACTGTATTTTAATTGAAAAGGATCAGCTTGGCGGCGGGCAGACCTTACAATCTCAAGGCATCATACACGGTGGGTTAAAATATGCCCTAGGTGGCAATCTCAACGCTGAATCTGACGCCATTAAGGAAATGCCAGACCGCTGGAGAAAGCTATTGGCGGGTGGAGAAACTGTCGATCTATCCAACACCAAAGTCATCGCCAAAACACAACACATGTGGTCAGCTGGTAAGTTTGCTTCCAAGTTCACCTCATTTTTCGCATCTAAACTAGTACGCGGCCGCATCGATAAACTTAAAAAGGACCAAATGCCTGCTCTATTTCAGGCTCCTCAGTTTACGGGCAGTGTTTACAAGTTAACCGACCTCGTTGTTGATACGCCAAGTTTACTTAACAACCTTTGCCAAGGCGTTGAGCAACGCATCCTTCAAGGCGAAGCAACCGCCTTTAGCAGCAATGAAACGGGAACGATCACATCATCAAACGTCACTTTATCCGACGGGCAGTCAATACAAATTCACCACCAGGCGGTAATTTTCAGCGCGGGGGCAGGTAACGAGTCGTTAACCAACCTGGCGGAGATCAAAGACGCCCCGATGCAGCGTCGGCCTCTTCATATGGTGATGGCTAAACATAACCTGCCTTATCCGCTATATGCCCACGGTCTTGGTACTGGGTCTAAGCCCCGTATCACCATTACCTCTCATGCAACCGATGATGGAAAAATGGTGTGGTATTTGGGAGGTGAAATTGCAGAAAATGGCATTGATCGCGATTCAGAATCACAAATTATCGAAGGTAAAAAAGAGCTAAACGCCCTTTTCCCTTGGGTGGACTTTTCTAATACAGAATGGGCAACCTTCTTTGTTGACCGTGCAGAGCCATTGCAACAAGGCCTTATTAAACCCGACTGCTCTTATGCACATAATGAAAGAAACGTCATTGTAACCTGGCCAACAAAATTGACACTCGCTCCGAACTTGGGTGATCGTGTACTCGCCCTTATTGAGCAACAGGGCGTAACACAGAATACATATTCGAATGAGTTATCCCGTTTCCCCAAAGCTTCTATTGCAACTCAAAAGTGGGAGTCATTGTTTGTATGAGTAACGCCACACTTAACATCAATAATTTACAACTACCTTTACGCCCTCTCGGTGACACCGGTATCGATATTGCTCCCATTAGCCTAGGCACCATGAAAATTGGCCGTGATCAGCAAGTAAAATACCCCGAAGCCTTTACCATTCCATCTGACAAGGAAGCCTTGACGCTGTTTGATTTGGCCCAATCACTCGGTATAAATTGTTTAGATACCGCTCCCGCCTATGGCCGCAGTGAAGAACGCATTGGGGAGATATTAGGTTCGCGAACCAAGGACTGGATCATTTGTACCAAAGTCGGTGAAGAGTTTATTAATGGTAAGTCTCACTTTGACTTCACACCAGAACATACTCGGTTTAGCGTTGAGCGCAGCTTAAAGCGATTACACCGAGACGAACTTGATATTGTGTTAATTCACTCCGATGGGAATGATCTAGATATCATCAATCATCATGGCACCTTGGAGGCGTTATCAGAACTAAAAAAAGCAGGGCTTATTCGCGCATTTGGTATGTCCACCAAAACCGTTGAAGGTGGCATCAAGGCGTTGGAGTTATCCGACATTGTAATGGCGACCTATAATCTTAATTATGATGATGAAGTACCTGTATTAGATTATGCGGCAACACATAATAAAGGAATTTTTATTAAAAAGGCGCTAGCGAGTGGGCATTTGGATAAAGAGAAATATCTTGACCCCATTAAAGCGAGCATGGCGTTAACTTTTTCACATCCAGGGACCTCATCGATCACATTGGGAACGATAAACCCCGGACATTTGATTCAGAATGTCACTCAAGCACAAAATATATTAGCTCAACAACCACACTCTACGTACAAATAGAATCCCCGTCATGGCAAATAAAGAATCGCTACGAAAACTCATCATTGATGCATTAACAAAAGATTTTGAAACTGCCAACAATGCTGCAAACGCTGCCAAAGAAACAGCCACTAGCAAAGAAACTGTCGCCGAAAATAAATATGACACCTTCGGTTTGGAAGCATCCTATTTAGCTCACGGACAATCAATACGCGTCAACGAACTTGCCGAGGCGATTGAACGTTACACAAGCTTGCATTTTAAACAATTTAGTGAATACGATAACGTTGATATAACCGCACTGGTAACGTTAGAAACAGAAAACAATAACAACAAATATTTTTTCATTGGTCCTGAGGCTGGAGGTCTAAAACTTCACTGGGAAGCTAAAGATATTATGGTAATAACACCTAGCACCCCTCTGGGACGCCAGCTACTTGGAAAACAGCTAGATGATACGATTGAATTACACGTAAAAAACAATCGCATCATTTATGAAATCATTGCTATCGATTAGTTAAAACACGCTCAAAACACAATCAACCATCAAATTGAATGTCGTGAAGTTTTTTATAAATACCCCCTGAAGCAATCAATTCCTCATGGGAGCCTTCTTCAACAATACGTCCTTTATCCATCACCACGATACGATCAGCCTTTTCTACCGTAGATAATCGATGTGCGATAACCAAGGTGGTACGGCCTTCCATTACTGTTTCCAATGCTTCCTGAATATAGCGCTCCGACTCTGTATCAAGAGCTGATGTCGCTTCATCAAGAATCAATATTGGTGCATCTTTTAGTATCGCTCGTGCTATAGATAAACGCTGTCGTTGACCACCAGACAGACGATTACCACTTTCACCAATCAACGTATCTAATCCGTCATCCATACCATCAATAAATTCTTTTGCATGGGCCGAGGTAATCGCTGTATTTACCGCCTCCGGCGTGGAATTTTTTAATGCGCCATAAGCCACATTGTTCTCGACCGTAGCATTAAATAAAACAACCTGCTGATTTACCAAGGCAATATTATGTCGCAAGTTTGCCAGTTTATAATCATTAACATCGACACCATCTAACAATATATGACCTTCACGATGCTCATAAAACCGAGGCAACAAACTCACTAGTGTAGATTTCCCGCTGCCAGATTGTCCAACTAACGCAACGGTCTCCCCTTGCTTTACCGTCAAATTGATATTTTTTAATACGTATTCATCATGACCTGGATAGGAGAAACTGAGGTTTTTAATCTCAATATCGCCATCAACCCTAGACGCTACAAATCGACCATTGTCCTTTTCATTATCTCGATCCAATACTTCAAAAATTGTTTCAGCAGCAGCAATACCACGCTGAATAGCAATGTTTACTTCACTTAATTGTCTCACCGACTTTGGCAACATTGCTGCAGCGGTAATATAAGCAATCAACTCACCAGCACTATATTCACCTAACATACTCATGGCCATGAACATCATACCCGCCATTGCTACCGCAACAAAAAATTGTAATAGCGCCGTGTATATTTCACTCATCCGTACTAGCTTAATATTCTGCTTGCTATTTTCCTCACTAGAATCAAAAAAACGCTGCCCCTCATAGCGCTCGCCACCAAAACTTTTAACAACTTGGTAACCACCTATCACCTCATTGGCCACGTGTGTTACATCACCGATAGAATTTTGAATTTTTCTGGTATAACGCTTAAAATGTTTCGAGGAAAATTTCACAAAAGAACCGATCACTGGCCCAACGGCAAATAATAGCAATGTTAATGACCAATTCGTGTAAAACAAATAAATCAACAATGCGATAACTGTCGCACCTTCACGTAAAATAACTTTAGATGCTCGTGTAACAGCTTCATTAACCTGAGTAACATTGTAGGTGATTTTCGCTAAAATTCGGCCTGTGTCGTTTTCATCATAATAACTACTCGGCAGCACAAGATACTTATCAAAAAGCTCTACTCGAATGTCATGAATTAAAGAAAAAGACACTTTTGCTAATAGATAATTCCCAAAATAAGAGCCAACACTCCGAAGTAAATAAATCAGTATGATTAAAACCGGAACTAAATAGGCAACCTTAAGCCCTTCAGTCACCTGATATAGATCCCCTTGCCCTATGGCAACAATTAACTGCCCCAGATAGCCATCTTGATCTGGCAGCCATTTGAGTATATCAATATTGCCCCCACCCAAACCATTAACAAACAGTTCCATCATTGCAGCAAGCATCGGCTGCGTTGAAGCGTACACCATAAAGCCAACAATACTGATGATAAAAAGCCCTAAATAAGGCAATAGGTATCTCATCAAACGCCTATACGTCACTGAACCTGATACCGGCGTGGGACTTTTTTCATTTA